>JANYGV010000084.1 GCA_025359285.1 Burkholderiales bacterium | reverse complement strand
GCGCTGCGCCGCGCTCGTTTACGGTTTGGCAAGCCGCTGCTGATCACCCGAAATCAGGGGCTGCGCCCCGTACTCAAGGCACTTAAAGAAAAGAAGCCGTTTTATTATTTGCCTGATATGGATTTTGGCGCCAAAGATGCTGCATTCGTCGATTTTTTTGGGATCAAAACGGCCACCGTCACCGCGCTTTCACGTCTCTGTGAAATTAGCGGCGCGAAGGTAATCCCGCTCATTACCATGCAAACTGAACATGGCTACGAAGCGCGATTTTACCCAGCCTGGGACGACTATCCGACCACCGACGCGGCCGCCGATGCCCGACGTATGAACGCGTTTTTGGAAGAACGTATTCTGGAAATGCCCGATCAATATTTTTGGGTACACAAACGATTTAAAACTCGGCCGCCGGGTGAGGCGAGTTTCTATGATTAGCGATAGCGACCGCCACTGAATCCCTTCACTTGTGGCAGTCGCTTGTGGCACTCTCCTGCGGCAGTCGCTCTTGGCAGCTATTTTTGGCAGCCCGTTCTGGCAGCCCCTTCTGGCAGCCGCATCGCCCGTCTCTTGTCGTTCAAACCATGGGAACTATGCAGTTCCTTCCCAGTAGCTTTTTGCTTTTGTATAAGCCTGTGCGCCGACCTTGCGGCCCAGATCTAGGCCCGCGATATTGCCGTCATCGAAGTGGATACCGCCGTAAATGCGCGATTGTCCCGCTTCGTTGGCGGCGTCGGTAAATGTAGCCCATGACAGCGTGAGATCGGCCGAGGGAATCTTATTGTCAGCGCGCAAGGATCTGGCAACTTGGGTGTAGGTTGCGCCAAACGTATCGCTACCGGTAAATTGTTTTAGCGCTTCAGCGCCCGCCGCACTAAACGCGCTGTGACCAGAGGTATATTCCGGAAATGGCGGCGTCGGAAATGTATCAACCTGATAAGTGCGCCATGCCTCGCCTTGGATCGGAACAAAACCTGCACCCGGGCCGCCTGCACCAATGCCCTGCACGGTTTTACCGTTCATCAAAAAGCGAATCGCCGTGATCGGGCGCACGTAATCATAAAAGCGTTTCGCTTCCCACGTCGCGATAGCCGCATCGTGAATCGAATTGGCAACGGCAAAAAACAACTTTGCATCTTTATCGTTGCTATTCTTATCGCGGTTAGAAACAAATTGCGCGAACAAGCCCCAGTGCCCGGGTGGCAATTCAGAATTGGGGCCATCGGCCCAGTATTCAGCAATCACCTTTTGTTTTTCAGTCAGTGCCAACTGAACATCCATCACATGCTGCGCTTGTGCAGTAAATTCCGGTGTGCCCAATGCCTTCGGGGGCGTGGGGCGGAATTGCGCCGCGCTCGTCAATGCAAATGGGATTACGTTCCGCCATTGCGGCCCGATAAAACCGGGCGTGCGGGCGATGCCGCCGGCATCAAAGTACGTCAGTTGTTGCCAATGATCGGGGGCCAGGATGCCGGACAACGGCGTTGGCACGCTAAATACTGCCGGCGCATTTTGCGCAACGTATCCCGTGTAATCCGCATAAGCAACGCCGCTGGCCGACAGCGTACCGTCCTGGTTTGCGCCGTCGCCGCGTCGATAATCAAGTACCGCCTGCGCCGCCAAATTACCAACACCTTCCGGCTTGGTGGCATCAAAATTGTTGGTGGCAACCGTGAAACCCAGACTTGCCATCTTGGCATCAAACCGTGCTTTCTCGGTCGGGTATTGGTTAATCAAAACAAGGTAGGCCGCGAAGCTCATGGCTTTGGTTTTGTTTGGGCCGGTACGCTCTGCGTCAGGTCTGCGCAATAAATTGCGGAGTCGCGTACCCACCGCGACGCCGTCGTACGCAGCCCATGCGTCGTAAATAGCGGTGTGCAGAATAGCGAGTGAGCGAGCCACCATCGGTGGTCCCGGCTTGACGACGCGAACGGCCTCTAACGCGGTTTTGTTCCATTCAACGACGACTTGCGGCTGAACGGGATCCGCAACCGGCGTTGGCGTGGGTGTGACCACCGTGCTTGATTCATTGTCAGAACTACACGCCGCCAAGGCACCTGACATTGCAACACCTGCACCCAGATTTAAAAAATCTCTTCTTTTCATAACACGCCCCTTTTCCCGTTTAGTTATTGCCCATGGTTGAAGGTGCGAGCATGCGCTTAAGCAAATAGGGTTGACATACCCCAATCGTGGGATATCAATACTTTGGCCGGACAGTTAAGCTGCTTGAACAATGGAGTGACAGGTGTGCACAAACGGCTTTATCGATTGCCCTCGGCAGGATCGAGTATCTAGCTTGTCTCACGAACCACTGTTACTGCTGTTCCGTAGCACAGCACCTCGGTCAGTCCAGCCATAACTTCGGTTGCGTCGTAGTGCATCGCGATGATCGCGTTGGCGCCGCGCTGCTCCGCCTCGCGGCACATAAGCTCATAGGTTTCTGAGCGCGCTTGCTCGCAGAGTGCGGTGTAGATCGTAATGTTGCCGCCGAATAACGACTGTATACCACCAAAGAAATTTCCGACAATAGATCGGGATCGCACCGTAATCCCGCGTACCACGCCATGGCTTTTGGTGACTTTATATCCGGGTAGCGTCAGTGCTGTGGTGACCATTGAATCTTGCATTTGTGGACTTTCAAATTCGTTGTCTGCTGCATTAAGCCAATAACAGTAACGTCATGATGACTGATTTTAAGCGCAGATAGCGCGCCCAACCACCAACGATAAGGCGATTTTTACTTCGCACCGCCTCCAGCCTAATTTTTCACATTGCCCTCGTGCGCGCAGCAAAGGGTAAAATCATAAATCTCAACTTTATGGCGCTCACCATGGCCTTCTTCCACGTTTTTATTCGCGGTGAAAATTTCTTGATTGAGCAGAATGGAGCGCAGTCTTGGATGGGGTTTTATAAAAATGTCTATGTCGAGGCGGGCGGAGAGGATGAAGCGACCAGCATCGCGATTACCCGAACTTGTGCTGACCCTGTTTTTCGGGCTTCTGTGAAAAACCCGGCTGGTAAGCCACCTGAATTAAATATAGAAGAAATCAACGAAATCGCGCATGAACCGTCGCTGGTTGATAGCGCGTTTACGTATTTCCCAGCCGAGTCTCAATAAAACTTTGCAGCTCCTGCTATGAAACTTCGCTTCACGAAAATGCACGGTCAGGGCAATGATTTTGTGATGCTAAATGGCATTGCGCAAAACATTTCGCTCACACCCGCGCAAATACGTCGTATCGCGAATCGCAATTTTGGGGTCGGCTGCGATCAGCTTTTGCTGGTGGAAAAGACCGCTTTGCCGGATGTGGATTTTCGTTATCGGATTTTTAATAGCGACGGCGGCGAGGTTGAGCAGTGCGGCAATGGCACGCATTGCTTCGCGCAATTCGTTCGCGACGAGGCGCTTACCGATAAAAACGTGATCCGGGTCGAAACCATGAAAGGCATTGTTTCGCCATCGATGGGTGCTGACGGTGTGGTCACAACCGACATGGGCGCGCCACGATTTTTGCCCCGTGAAATTCCGTTCGTCGCAGAGGGTGATTCGGGCGATTCGGTTGATTCGATTAAATATCAGCTAAATGTTTCTGGGCAAATTGTGACGATCGGCGTGGTCTCAATGGGCAATCCCCACGCGGTGCAGATTGTTGATGACGTTGATCGCGCGCCGGTGCGTGAAATGGGTCCGCTGATTGAGCAACACCCCAGATTTCCACAGCGGGTGAATGCCGGATTTATGCAAGTGCTATCGCGGGACCATGTGAAACTGCGTGTCTGGGAGCGCGGCGCGGGCGAGACGCTTGCCTGTGGCACCGGTGCCTGTGCCGCGGTGGTGACCGGCATACGCTTTGGCCTCCTCAACAACAAGGTGAGCGTCACCGTGCGCGGAGGCGAACTCACGGTAACATGGGAGGCAGTTCACGCGAATGCACCTGTATTGATGGCGGGCAAACCGACCTTGGTGTTTCGCGGCGAAATTGATGTTAACCACGATTAATGTTTAAAAAAGGAAATGGCGTGTCTGATATTGATTTAACGGCTGACGAAGTCGCGGCGTTTTTAACGACGCACCCGGATTTTTTTGAATCATACCCGGCAATATTGTTAAACCTCAACGTCTCGCATCCGCACGGCGGGCGTACGGTATCGATTCCAGAGCGCCAGCTAATTGCGACTCGCGAAAAATCAAAGATTATCGAGGCGAAGCTCGGCGAGCTTATTGCGTTCGGCGAAGAAAATGACAAGCTGTCCGACAAAGTACACGCTCTCACGTTAAAGCTGATTGACTGCTCATCACTGGAGCAATCGGTGGATGTGCTTTATCTCGATTTGTTGGACAGTTTTCAAGTCCCGCATGTGGCGCTACGCCTGTGGAAGGTTGCGCCACTGGATGATTCTGTCGGCGACACATCGGCTCCGGAGTTTCAACATGTGCCGGTCGAGCTCCAACAATTCGTTGAAGCCATGACCCAAC
>JANYGV010000061.1 GCA_025359285.1 Burkholderiales bacterium | reverse complement strand
TATTCGGCGGCATGATCGTCGCGACCTTTGTCGCCACCATCTTCGTGCCGTTATTTTTTGTAATGACCAGCCGCTCGCGCAAAAAACCGGGCGATAGAAACTCGTCAGCAGGCAGCATCTCGCCCCCACCGCCGAACGTTGACCGCGTGGATGGAGAAAAAGTATGAACAAGATTATCTCCTTGAAGCCCGTTTTAAGTGTCAGCGCATTAACGCTATTCATGGCCATCAGCGGCTGCGCGGTCGGCCCCGATTACAAACGGCCATCGCTGTCGTTACCGGCGACCCATGCACCAAGCAGTGCCGACGGCAGTGCTGCCCCAAGCAACAAATTACAGGCTTCGTGGTGGACATTGTTTGCTGATCCGACTCTTGATTCGCTGGTGCAACAAACACTTGCCAACAACAGCGATATACGCTTCGCGGCAGCGCAGGTGGAAGAAGCGGAATCAGTATTGCGTCAGACCGACGCCAGCATTTTTCCGGAAGTTGATCTTGGCACCACTGGTTCACGCTCGCGTGTCAGTACGCTCACCGCACAGCCCAGCATTGCGCCGTTTGTGCGCAATGACCGCCGGATTGCGGCCTCAACATCATTTGAACTGGATTTTTGGGGCAAGCTGCGACGCGCATCCGAAGCCGCACGCGCCCAAGCGCTGGCATCTGCCTATGGCCGCGACGTGGTGATGCTGACACTGGCTGGCACCACGACACAGGCTTATTTTTCGTTGCGTTCACTCGATGCGCAAATTGCGGCGCTAACCGATAGCGTAAAGACTCGCGGCGCGACCTATGATGTCGTGAAGAGCCGCGTGGATGCTGGCTTTGCGTCAGATTTGGATTTGAACCAGGCGCTCGGCGCGCGCGCCGATGCGGCATCACAATTAAAAGAACTCGAACGTCAACGCGCGCTGATTGAGCACCAGCTGGGCACCCTGACTGGCAAGCTTGACCGGAAAATTACGGCAGATGCACTACAGGACTTACCAGTGCCACCTGTTCCACCCGCCGGACTACCCTCCACTCTGCTGGATCGCCGTCCCGATATTCGCGTGGCAGAACAAAACCTGATTGCGGCGAATGCGCAGATTGGCGTCGCGAAAGCAGCAGTATTTCCCACGATTTCGCTAACCGGTACTTATGGAGGCCAGAGCGCGGCACTCGACCAGCTATTCAATAGCGGCGCGCGAATTTGGTCGACCGCGTTTGGGTTGGCGTTGCCAATATTTGATGCGGGCCGCAATCTCGCGAGGCTTGATCAAAGCGAAGCGCGGCAGAAGCAATCACTCGCAAGCTATCAAAAAACGGTCGAAACCGCGTTTCGCGAGGTTTCTGATGCGATCAGCAATGTTCGTCAGTCCACGCTGGCAGAGGCCGATCTGCGAGTCCGAGTCGATGCGGCAAGCAAATCGCTGGAATTGGCAGGCATTCGCTACGATGCGGGCTATGTCGGCTACTTGGATGTGTTGGACGCACAACGTACGGCCAACGACGCACAATTAGCGCTGGTTCGTAACCGCCAGTCGCGACTAGCCTACACTGTTGACTTTATAAAATCACTGGGGGGTGGTTGGGAACCTCCGCATAAAAATTGATATGGCAACCCTAAAAAAATCAGCTTCTGAAAAAACGTTGCTTCCGGCGCGTGCAACAGCGTCGCACAAAAAACTATTGTCTGACGACGGCATCCCCATCAATACGCGCGACGCGCAGTTCGAAAATCGGTGCCAGAAATTCCTGGACGTGGCAGAGCAACTATTCCTCGAACATGGCTTCGCTGGCACCAGCGTCAATGAAGTCGTGCGGCTGGCGGGCGGCTCGCTCGCCACGCTCTACGCCAACTACGGTAACAAAGAAGAGTTATTCAAAGCGGTCATGAACCGTCGCGTCTCTGCGTTGTATGGCGGAATATTCATCGGGCTGGGCAGAGGCAATGCACCGCCCAAAGATATTCGCAACGAACTCTTGCGATTTGCAAAACAACTACAAACGCAGATGCTTTCAACAAGCTCGCTGGCGGTATTTCGCCTGGCCATTCATGAAGGGCCGAAATATCCCTCGGTAAGAAACGCGTTTCTCAAAAATGGCTTGAATGTTTTTCTGCAGTGGTTGAGTAAATATTTTGCAGCGCTTGCAAAAGACCGTCTGCAAATAGCCGACTCTGATCGGGCGGCTGAAGAATTCCTTACGCTCGTACAAGGCCAGCAGCGCATGATCGCAGCTTGTGGTGGCGGCAAGATGATCTCGCGCAAACAGCGAGATGAACACGTGAAACGCGTCGTCGAGATTTTTTTACAGCTTTACCCTCCCCTTTAGCTTTCCACTGCGCCCTCCACTGAACGCTGATACCTGAGGTCTGAGGTCTGAGGGCTGAGGGCAAGTATCGTAATAGATCGGCTTGGGAAATTTGCCGTTGATGCCGCTAACGACGCCAATGCATTAACCCGTCGTTGGTGGTTTGCGAGCTATGACCGGGCGGTCCTGCAACTTATTCCAATACCTTCACCGATACGACATACGGCAGCGTCTCGGTTTTCTTGCACTTCGGGTCCCCATAACAAGTGCTCGCCTGAATGGTTTCAAGGCGATATTCGAGCTCAACATTTTTTCCCTTAAGCGACGGCTTTTGCGTACAAAATTCCATTTTACCCAGCTCAATCAACTCCCCATTTTTATCGTTTCGCAAGATCAGGAAACAGCCGTTATCGGCCTTGTCCAAGTCGGTAACACGGCCCAACGTTTCTTTCATCTCCTCGCCAATCTTGACCACGCCGGCGCGGTATGTTTTTGCAGGGACAGCCAACGGCGCTGGGGTTGGCGCTTCGGTTGGCGTTGCCGGTGCAAGTGTCTGTGCGCTTGGGGGCGTGCTCGATACCAAAAACGGCATCGCAAACATCAGACTGACATACAGCGGGGTCGAGGTACGCGGCTTCATGTGGCTCTCCTAATATAGTTTTGTTATTCAAATATTACTCGCTTGCGGTCGTCAGAACAAAACCCCCAGCAGAACCAAAAGCCAATTACAAACAGTCGGCATCGGCTGCCTTCAAAACCGCTTATTACGAATCACGTGATAGCATCCTCACAACGTAAATAATCTTATACGCTCCTATTTAATACTATCCACCTCACACCGCCCCACGATATGTCTATCACTGCATACATTACGCATCCTTCGTTTGCCAAGCATGAAATGGGCGAAGGCCATCCCGAGTGCCCAGCGCGGCTCGACGCGATTAACGATTATTTATTGTCACACGGCTTACTTGACCTGATGCCGACGTATCAAGCGCCTGCCGCCACCCAGGAACAGTTACTACGCGCGCACACTGCGCATCATCTTGCTGAGATTGAGGCCCTGGCTCCCATGGACGGCTATGTGCAGGTGGATCCCGACACGCGGATGAACGCATACACCTTGACTGCCGCGCGACACGCTGCGGGTGCGGCCATACTGGCGACGGATTTGGTCATGTCGAAAGAAGCGGGGCAGAGCATCAGACGTGCATTTTGCGCTGTTCGGCCGCCTGGCCATCACGCCGAGCGCAATGCCGCCATGGGCTTTTGCTTCTTTAATAATGTGGCGGTGGGCATTCGCCATGCGCAGCGTCATCATGGGGTTAAACGTATCGCCTTGGTGGATTTTGATGTACATCACGGCAACGGCAGCGAAGACATTTTTGCCGGCGACGAGGAGGTGCTGATGGCGTCCACATTTCAGCACTCGCTTTATCCTTATCTGGGCGAAATTCCGAGGGGCAGCAATATGCTGAATGTGCCGCTCGCCCCGCGCACATACGGTGATTCGATGCGTAAAGTCGTGGCAGAACGATGGCTGCCAGCGCTGGAAGCGTTTCGTCCCGAACTGATTTATATCTCTGCGGGCTTTGATGCGCATCGCGACGACGATATGGCGAATCTCGGCTGGCTTGAAAGCGACTATGCGTGGATCACCGCGCGTTTGCTGGAAGTTGCGGATCGCCATGCAAACGGCCGCATTATCTCGACTCTCGAAGGCGGCTACGCGTTACCCGCGCTGGCTCGCAGCGTGGCCGCCCATGTTGGCGTCCTCATCGGTGCGGTTGACGCATAGCGCGTGCTCGAGACCCGATAGCATTCTATAAAACTCCACGTCCTATAAAACTCCGCGTTCTATGAAACTCCACGTTCTATGAAGCTTCATTATCTCGCCCCGCTGTTTGAACCGAAATCAGTTCTGGTTTATACGCGCGAAGATGATGCGCCCTCCGCAGCCGTACTAAATACCGCGCTCAGCGAGGCAGAATTTAATGGCACGATCACGCGCGTCCTGGCTACCTCCCGAAGTTTTGCCGCATTTGCAAATGTTGACGCGACGACCCGTCCCGATTTGGCGTTGATTGCGGTCGGCGATGCCTATGCGGTCAAGGCACTCAGGCACGCTGCCAAAGCTCGGGTACGCGCGGCCATTATTTATGACGTTGCCGCGGAAGATGTCGGAAAATTAAAAGATATTGCTGCGCGCAATGGCATCCATTTATTGGGGCCCGGCTCTTCAGGTTTACAGCGCCCCCGCCTAAAACTTAATGCCTGTGTCGACGGCACGTTGCAGGGCGCGGGTCATTTGGCGCTGATATCGCAATCGGGTGCACTCACCGCGGCCATGCTGGATTGGGCTGAGTCGAACGCGGTAAGTTTTTCAGCGGTGGTCGCCACCGGGCGCTCTGCCGCGCTTGATCTTGCCGATGTATTAGACTTTTTGGCACAAGATGGCCATACCCACAGCATCGTGGTTTATATGGAAGGCATTCGCAGCGGTCGTCATTTCATGAGCGCATTACGAGCCGCCGCGCGTGCCAAGCCAACGATTGTACTCAAGGCAGGACGCCGTGAGCGGGGCCGCCAGGCCGCTCAAACGCATTCAGGCGCAATGATAGGCGGTGACGATGTGTTCGATGCTGCGCTTGAACGCGCGGGCGCGGTGCGGGTTGATAGTTTTGTGCAATTATTTTCCGCTGCAAAGTGTTTGGCATCGCGCTACAAACCGGTCGGCAACCGCTTGGGCGTCATTGGCAACGGTGGCGGGCCTGGCGTATTGGCGGCAGATTACGCCTACCTGCGCGGCATTGAAGTCCCCGCATTGTCTGCAGCCACACTGGCCAAGCTGAAAGCAAAATTGCCACACGCCGCCTCTATCGAAAACCCGATTGATATCGGCGAGCATGCCGGGGCCGATGATTTTGTCGCAGCCGCTGAAATCCTTGCGGGCTCGGCCGATGTGGATGGTGTGCTGGTGGTGGTCACGCCAAAACCTGGCATTGATACCGATGCTATCGCACACGCCGCAACCGCGAGCCTGCCGGGCGTGTACAAACCCATTATTGGCTGCTGGATGGGCGAGACGCGGGTGCGCGAGACGCGGCGAATGGTAAATGCGGCGGGCCTGCCGGTGTTCCGCCTGCCTGAAGCAGCAGTCGACGCATTTGCGAATATCGCCGCGTTCTACCGCAATCAACAAATGCTGATGCAAACACCGCCCCCGTTGAACCTAGATGTGCTGCACGAGGCTCCCGCTGTGAACCGCGCACGCGCGCTGATAGCAGGCGTTATCAAGGCCGGCCGTAAGGTATTGACTGAAACCGAATCAAAAGAGTTACTCGCCGCGTTTTGTATTCCGGTGGTGCCCACCGAGGTCGCTCATTCGGCTGATGGCGCTGTTGCCATCGCACAGCGTATTGGCTTTCCGGTGGCGGTGAAAATCAACTCACCCGACATCGCGCATAAATCGGACGTTGGTGGCGTAATGCTGAATGTGCGTACGGCCCAGCAGCTGCGCGCTGTATTTGTTGATATGTTGGAGGAGGTTGCGCACCGAGCGCCAAGTGCTAATGTCGATGGTGCGGCGATACAGCGGATGATTTCAAAACGAAATGGTCGCGAATTTTATGTCGGGATGACCACCGATCAACTGTTCGGGCCGGTCATCACCTTCGGCGCGGGTGGCACCATGATTGAGGTCATTGATGACCGGTCAGTTGCGCTTCCGCCGCTCAATCAATTTCTGGCCCGACGGATGATTTCGAAAGCGCGCTCGGCTGCGGTACTAGGCGCATGGCGCGGTATGCCACCTGCCAATGTCGAGGCACTGGAGCATCTGATATTGCGCGTGTCGGAAATGATTTGTGAATTGCCAGAACTGCAAGAGCTTGATATCAATCCAGTCATTATCGATGAGTTTGGCGCGGCGGTCGTGGATGCGCGCGCCATTGTGGGTCAGGCGATTGGTAGCGCCATCGGCAGTGGATTAAATGCCAAGGAAACCCCCTACGCGCACATGGCGATTGCGCCCTACCCTAATTCATTTACCCGCAGCGTGGTAACCAGCGACGGGGTGAATTGCCAGTTCCGTGCGGTGCGCCCCGAAGATGCGGAAATGCTGCAACAGTTCGTGCGCAATCTATCCAGCGAAGCACGGTATTTTCGCTTTCTTTCGACGATGGCAGAGCTGTCGCCATCGTTGCTTGCCCGCTTCACGCAAATTGACTATGACCGCGAAATGGCAATTGTTGCCACCATCCATGAAGGTTCGCCCGATGAACGCATCATCGGTGTCACTCGCTATCTGCTGAATGCAGACGCTGTTACGGCAGAATTTGCACTGGTTGTGGCCAATGATTTCTACGGGCGTGGCGTGGGTTCTGCGCTGATGAACGCCATTTGCGACATCGCTCGCAGTCGCGGGCTTGCTGCCATCATTGGCCAAGTACTTGCGACCAACAGCGGCATGCTCAAGTTGATGAAACGGCTTGGTTTCGTCGAAGATCGCGACCCAGATGATCCCGATTTGCGCCGCGTATTGCTCATGCTCTGATGTTTTTTAGCGCCATTTGCGGGCTAGCGTAAATAGCATTTATACGAGCGGTTGCCTGAGCCTTTAATTTTATACAAAGAATTTTAGTGACTATCCGCATCCGACCAATTCACCCTCATGATTTAGCGGCAGCAGAAAATATTTTTCTTGAATTACGCCGTCAAACCTACACGTGGATCGCGCCAGAAAAATTTCAATTGGCCGATTTTGCTTCGCAGACGCAAGGGGAAAACATTCGGGTCGCCGAGGATCATATCCATAGCGTTGTTGATGTTAAGGCAACAGAAACCACAAATGCAGGTTGCAACGATGCTGCGCTTAATAGCAGCCAGCTCGTCGGGTTTATTTCCGTTCAGGACAAAGCAAAATTTATTCATCACCTCTATGTCGATTCCCGACAACAGGGACGCGGCATTGGGCGCGCCTTATTGCGGAGTTTGCCAAATTGGGGGAACGCCCCGTATCAACTAAAATGCCTCCGTCTCAATCAACAAGCAATGACGTTCTACCGCGCGTGCGGTTTCATCGAAGTCGACGCTGGTACATCTGAAGACGGCGAATATGCACTGTTGGCTCATTACGGCATGAATGGCGGTGCTAGCAACGACGCAAACTGACATCGGTTTGGCACACACAGCGCCCGGGCTTTCGCCCGAGCTGGTTGATATGCTGACTGTGATTCAGGGACTAATTCAAGAACTAATTACGCTTTAAAACCAGCTTCTCGCGACCCACCCAAATTAACAAGGCGATGAGAAGTGCATAAGGCAGCATCGACAGCAAATCTGCATTCGCGCCTTCAAAAAACGGATTATGCGCAACTGACCAATCGGTAATGGATTTGTCAAAATCGGTCAGCACACCGGCTGTAAACGCGATGATAATGCCAGCCAGCGCGCCGCCTGCAATGTAGCCCGATGACAACAACACGCCCGCGCCCCGGTCACCCGCCGCGGTGCGCTCTTCTGCGCTCAGCTTGGCATATTCAGGGTGCTTGTTGCGGCGACGATCCACCCACCAACGCACCATGCCGCCGACAAAAATCGGGGCTGATGACGACAGCGGCAAATACACACCGACCGCGAACGGCAACGATGAAACGCCCGCCATTTCAAGAATCAGCGCGATGACGACGCCAAACATCACCAGTGCCCACGGTAGCTGCTGATCGAGAATACCCTTGATGATGTACGACATCAGCACCGCCTTGGGCGCATCATATTTGCGCACCTCGGAACCGTCGGGACGCTTATTGTGCGTGCCGTTGATGCCCGGATCGACCAGATATGCCGCGGCACCCGTGTCATCCACCAGATATTTTCCCGCTGGTCCGCCGGCGATATCGGTCTTATGCCAAACGCGATACGTTTTCGCATCCTGTGCGGCTTGCGGGCCTTGCAGTGCGGCCATCTCAGTCAAATTAGCCGCGTTAGTTTGTAAGCCCGGCGCGACTTGCGCAATCGGCACATACACGGTAGAAGCGTCATTTAATTTCAACAAAATCGGCCCTAGCAAAACCGCTGAAGCCAGCGCGCCACAGAGAATCGCGTACTGCTGCAAGCGTGGTGTGGCACCGATCAAAAAGCCCGTTTTCAAATCCTGCGAAGTAGTGCCCGCGTTACTGGATGCGATACACACAATCGCGCCCACGGAGAGTGCAGTGACGTAATACGGGCCGCCCGTCCAGCCCACCAGCAGAAAAATGAGGCAGGTAAAAAGCAGTGTGGCGACGGTCATGCCGGAAATAGGATTACTTGACGAGCCAATCTCACCGGTCAACTGCGACGATACAGTCGCAAACAAAAAGCCAAAAACCAGAATCAATAAGGCACCGAGAAGATTCATGTGCAGCGGTGGCGATAGCATGATGATGATGACGATAGCGAGGCATCCGATGAGAACCCATTTCATCGGAATATCTTGGTCTGTTCGCTTATTGCTGGCTTCGGTCTTGACACCACCAAAGCTGGCAAAACTTGCGCGAAGGCTATGCCAGATAGTCGGCAAGGCACGAAACAGGCTGATGAGTCCGCCCGCCGCCACCGCGCCTGCGCCGATGTACAGCACATAGGCGCTGCGAATCTCATTCGGGCTCATGTCGTGAATCAGTTTCGCGGCGGGGGCGAGCGGCCCTGCTAGTGCATCACCAAAAAATTTAATCAAGGGAATCAGCAGCAGATACGCCATTACACCGCCTGCGCACATGATCGAGGCAATTCGCGGGCCGATGATGTAGCCCACTCCCAATAATTCTGGCGAAATTTCGGCACCGACTGAACCACCTTTTAATGGCGCACCAAAAACTTTTTCAGGAACGTCTTTCCAGCCTTTGAACGCGACATTCAGCGCCTTGTAAAGCAGGCCGACGCCAAAACCCATAAAAATCACTCCCGCACGTCCATCGCTCGGTGCGGCGGTGGCGCTGGACACTTTGGATGCCTCAGCGGCCTTGAGCACTTCCGCGCAAGCGGTGCCTTCAGGATATTTAAGCTTATCGTGCTGCGCCACAATCAAGCTGCGGCGCAAGGGTATCATCATCAAAATACCCAGCAACCCGCCCAACACGCCCACCAGCATGACCCGGGCGATTTCCAAATCGAAACCCAAAATCAATATCGCCGGCATGGTGACACCCAAGCCAAATGCGATCGATTCACCCGCAGAGCCAGCGGTCTGCACAATGTTATTTTCGAGGATGGTCGAATCGCGCCCGCCCGTTTTCGAGATCAATCGAAACAGCGTAATCGCAATCACCGCCACCGGAATCGAAGCGCTGACCGTCAAGCCGACTTTCAATACCAGATACAACGAAGACGCACCAAATACCATGCCCAGTAAAACGCCCATGACGATGGCGCGGAACGTGAATTCGGCCATATTCGAATCAGAGGGTACGAAGGGAGCAGGGGCTAAACTGCTGGATTTGATAATGGATTCGGGCAGACTTGCCATATTGAGTGCTCTCCGCTTGGGTTATTCGGAACAGAATGCGTTGATCTTATGAGTCATTGCATCGTGATAAATTAAAAATAATTGAAAAACTATTGCACTAGGCGATTGCGCTTACAACATAAAGGCGATGGTCATATCAGCCCGCCAAGGCGCGATGTTAGCAGTAGCAGCCGCAATCAAACACTTTTTTCATAATGTCGCAACATTCCATCCGCCGCCGAACTCTGGCAAAGCTTGTTTAAGCCGGAATCCAAAGCGCGGGCAGCGCAGGCAAATTTCGCAGCACGCGCGCGAGTGAGCCATCTCGCACCAGCCCTGTTGCTATTTCAATATCGGGAGCCAAGTAGCGGTCCTGCGGCATGGCCGGGCATTGAGCGCGCAGCAATGCGTGCGCGGATTCCAGAGCGGCCGACGTCTGCAGTGGGCGTAAAAACTCGATGCCCTGTGCGGCTGCGAGCAGCTCTATGCCGATTATGTAAGCCGTGTTAGCAATCATCGGCTGCAATCGGCGCGCGGCGAAAGTGGCCATCGATACATGGTCTTCTTGGTTGGCGCTGGTCGGCAAACTATCTACGCTGGCCGGGTGCGCCAGCGATTTATTTTCGGACGCGAGCGACGCGGCAGTCACATGCGCAATCATAAAACCGCTGTTGAGTCCGGCATCGGCAGTGAGGAATGGTGGTAATTGCGAGACACTGGTATCAATCAGCATCGCGATACGGCGTTCCGCGATTGCGCCAACCTCGGCAATCGCTACCGCCATCGCATCCGCCGCCAAAGCGACTGGCTCCGCATGAAAATTGCCGCCGGAAATTAACATTCCGTCCTCTGCAAATACCAGCGGATTATCGGTAACGGCATTGGCCTCACGCAACAACACCAGCGCGGCGTGACGCAATTGATCGAGGCAGGCACCCACCACCTGCGGCTGACAGCGCAGACAATACGGATCTTGCACGCGATCATCACCATCAAGATGCGAATGGCGAATGGCGCTGCCATCCAGCAGCGCACGATAATATTTTGCAACATCGATCTGCCCCAGCTGGCCACGCAGGGCATGTATGCGCGGATCGAACGGGCCATCGCTGCCACGCGCCGCATCCACCGTGAGCGCACCAACGACGAGTGCGGCTTCCAGCACCGGCTCAAATTCAAACAGCGCATGCAGCGCCAGCGCGGTTGATGTTTGCGTGCCATTAATCAACGCCAGCCCCTCTTTTGCGCCGAGCTTGAGTGGGGCGATACCCGCCTTGAGCAGCAGCTGGGCCGCAGGCTGCCGCACCCCATCCACCAGCATTTCGCCCTCGCCCATCAATGCGAGCGTCATGTGTGCGAGCGGTGCTAAATCACCCGATGCGCCGACTGAACCTTGCGAGGGAATGTAGGGAACCAAACCCGCGTTATGCACCGAGAGCAGTGTTTCAATAATTTCCACACGCACACCCGAATAACCACGGGCGAGACTGGCGGCCTTGAGTGCCAGCATCAGCCTGACCACCGCAGGCGCCAATGGCTCGCCAACGCCCACGCTATGCGAGCGGATCAAATTAACTTGCAAGGTATCAAGCTGCGCCTGACTGATACGCTGGTTGGCGAGCTTGCCAAAGCCAGTATTGACGCCATACACGGGCGCATCGCCCTGTGCGGCACGCGCAACCACGCGCGCACTCGCCCGCACGGCATCCCATGCAGATGAATCTATACAAAGCGGCTGACAATCGGCGTGAATTGCTTGTAATTCATCGAGATTGAAAAAACCAGGCTTGATGTTCAATGGGGTCGACGTGGTTATAGCGATCATGTAGGCAACATCGGCATGTTGAGCCCCTGCTCGCGGGCGCAGTCAATCGCGGCTTCATAGCCAGCATCAGCATGGCGCATCACCCCGGTCGCGGGATCGTTCCACAACACCCGTTCAATGCGCTTCGCGGCTTCATCTGTGCCATCACACACGATCACCACGCCAGCGTGCTGCGAATAACCCATGCCGACGCCGCCACCGTGATGCAACGAAACCCAAGTCGCGCCGCTGGCGGTATTGAGCAACGCATTCAACAGCGGCCAATCAGACACCGCATCACTGCCGTCACGCATCGCTTCGGTCTCGCGATTGGGGCTGGCAACCGAGCCAGAATCGAGGTGGTCACGACCAATTACGATCGGCGCTTTTAATTCACCACTTTTCACCATCGCGTTAAACGCTAAACCGGCACGATGCCGGTCGCCCAAGCCAATCCAGCAAATCCGCGCAGGCAGTCCTTGAAAAGCGATTCGCTCTCCCGCCATATCGAGCCAACGATGCAAATCTTTATCGTCGGGAAAAAGGGTTTTCATTTTCGCGTCAGTCTTGCGAATATCATCCGGATCACCCGACAACGCGACCCAGCGGAACGGCCCTTTGCCGCGGCAGAACAAAGGGCGAATATAGGCCGGCACAAAGCCGGGCACATCGAACGCATTTTTCACACCTTGATCAAAAGCGACTTGTCGAATGTTGTTGCCGTAATCCACTGTCGGCACACCCATCGCCTGAAAATCGAGCAGCGCCTGCACATGCACCGCACAGCTTTTCGCTGCGGCAAGCCGCAGCTCGGCATGTTGCGTCTCGTCACTTTGCGCTGCGCGCCAACGTGCATTGGTCCAGTCGACGGGCAGATAACCATTCACCAAGTCATGGGCGGAGGTTTGGTCAGTGACGAGATCGGGGCGCATGCCGCCCGATTTTGCACGCCGAACCAGCTCTGGCAAAATTTCTGCCGCATTGCCGAGCAGACCGACTGAAACGGCTTTTTTCTCATGCGTATAGCGGGCTATGCGTGCCAGCGCATCGTCTAAATTATCCGCTTGTTCATCCAGGTAACGAGTCTTGATGCGCGCATCAATGCGCGATTGCTGGCATTCAATATTGAGCGATGACGCGCCCGCAAAGCTGGCCGCCAGTGGCTGCGCACCGCCCATGCCACCCAAGCCAGCAGTGAGAAACCAGCGCCCGCTCAAATCACCACCGTAATGCTGGCGGCCCGCCTCCACAAAGGTTTCATAGGTGCCCTGCACGATGCCCTGAGTGCCAATATAAATCCATGAACCCGCTGTCATCTGGCCGTACATCATCAGGCCCTTGCGATCCAGCTCATCAAAATGTTCCCAGGTGGCCCATTTCGGCACCAGGTTTGAATTCGCAATCAGCACGCGCGGCGCGTCAATGTGTGTGCGAAACACGCCCACCGGCTTGCCCGATTGAATCAGCAAGGTCTCATCGGCTTTCAATGCCCGCAGCGCAACCAGAATAGCTTCGTAACATTCCCAATTACGCGCCGCCTTGCCGATACCGCCATACACCACCAGCGCATCCGGGTTTTCTGCCACCTCGGGATCGAGATTATTTTGCAGCATGCGATAGGCCGCTTCAATCAGCCAGTTTTGACATGCAATGTCGGTGCCGCGAGGC
>JANYGV010000036.1 GCA_025359285.1 Burkholderiales bacterium | reverse complement strand
GGCACCAGCTATGCCAATCATGGTCAGCATATGATCCCGTTCTTTATTTTTTATTCCATGTTCGGCTTTCAGCGTGTCGGTGATCTGGCGTGGGCCGCAGGCGATATGCAGGCGCGCGGCTTCCTGCTCGGCGGCACCTCGGGTCGCACCACATTGAATGGTGAAGGCCTGCAGCACGAAGACGGTCATTCGCATTTAATGTCGGCGACGATTCCCAATTGCATCTCGTATGACCCCACATTCAGCTATGAATTAGCGGTCATCATGCACGATGGCTTGAAGCGCATGTACGAAAAAATGGAGCCGATTTATTACTACATCACGGTAATGAATGAGAACTACACGCACCCCGCGATGCCGACTGCGGCGGGTGTTGCGGCCGACATTCTCAAGGGCATGTATTTATTCCGCGAATCAAAAGAAGCCAAGAAACCACGCGTGCAGTTGATGGGTTCTGGCTCCATTTTCCGCGAAGTGATTGCGGGCGCTGAATTGCTGGAGCTTGATTGGGGCGTGGTCAGTGATATCTGGAGCTGCACGTCGTTCACAGAAGTGCGTCGCGACGGCATGGCGGCCGAACGCCACAATCTGCTGCATCCTGAAGCCGCCGCCGCGGTACCGCACGTCGCGAAATTGCTCAAAGGCCATAAAGGCCCGGCTATTGCGGCCACCGACTACATGCGCAGCTTCGCCGATCAGATCCGCCCGTACATCAATGATCGCAAATATGTTGTGCTCGGCACCGATGGTTATGGCCGTTCCGACACGCGCAATCAACTGCGCAAATTCTTCGAGGTTAATCGCTATTACGTTGTGATTGCCGCGCTGAAAGCATTGGCCGATGAAGGCACGATCCCCGTAAAAACGGTGTCGGAAGCGATCAAGAAATATGGCATTGATGTGGAGAAGCCTGCGCCTTGGACGGTGTGATTGTTTCGACAAAAGTAAAAACCTACTTTTGTCGAGCTTAATTTGTTGAAAATCGCAGGCGAAGCCTGACGATTTTCAGATTAAACGCAAAACCAAAAAAACGAATACGAATTGAGGAGTAGTTGCGTGGCAAATCTGATTGAAGTAAAAGTTCCTGATATTGGCGATTTCACTGATATTCCCGTGATCGAAATTTTGGTCAAGGTCGGTGACACGATCAAAAAAGAAGATTCACTCGTCTCGCTCGAAAGCGACAAGGCGACGATGGAAGTGCCTGCATCGCATAGCGGGGTGGTGAAGGAAATCAAAGTAAAACTGGGCGATAAGGTTTCGATGGGGGCGGTGGTGTTGCTGCTGGAAGAAGTCGCTGGCGCAAGCGCTGTTCCCTCAGCCCAGCCCTCTACAAACGCAATGCCGACAGAGTCAAAAACCGCGCCTACCCCAACCCCAGCAGCCGCGCCATTCACTAAGGCATCTGCTCCACAACCCGCTCCCACATTGGCTCCCCAGCCATCACCTGTAAAAGCGACGAGCGAAGGTGTCATTCCCGCCCACGTACACGCCAGCCCATCTATCCGCAAACTCGCGCGAGAATTTGGTGTTGATCTGGGTAAAGTAAAAGGCTCCGGTCTTAAGGGTCGCATCACCGAAGACGATGTAAAAGGGTTTGTGAAAACCGAGCTGGCTAAGCCAAGCTCAAGCACTGGCGGGGCTTCTGGCGGATTCGCGCTGCCGCAAATGCCGTTTATCGATTTCACCAAATTCGGCGAAATCGAAACGCGTGCGCTGTCACGAATCAAAAAGTTATCAGGCAATAATTTGCATCGCAACTGGGTCACGATTCCGCATGTGACGCAGCAAGACGAGGCCGACATCACGGACGCCGAAGCCTTCCGCGTAAAGACCAATGAAGAAATCGCCAAAAGTGGCATCAAAATCACGATGCTGGCGTTCCTCATCAAGGCGAGCGTGGGCGCGTTGAAAAAATATCCGGAGTTCAATGCCTCGCTTGAGCCGGGCGGCGAAAATTTGATTCTGAAAAAATATTTCAACGTTGGTTTTGCGGCCGATACGCCGAATGGTCTGGTCGTACCGGTGATCAAAAACGCTGATCAAAAATCGATTATCGACATTGCCAAAGAAATGAGCGAGCTCGCCGCGAAAGCGCGCGAAGGCAAACTGTCACCGACTGAAATGCAGGGCGGCTGCTTCTCGATTTCCTCCCTCGGCGGGATCGGCGGCACCTTCTTTACACCGATTATCAATGCACCTGAAGTCGCGATCTTGGGGGTTTCAAAATCGTCCATGAAGCCAATCTGGAACGGCAAAGAATTTGTGCCGCGCATGATTTTGCCAATGTCACTTTCATACGATCATCGCGTGGTGGACGGTGCAGCAGGAGCGCGCTTTACGACCTATCTGGCGAGTGTGATGTCTGATATTCGCAAGCTCGTTTTATAGTTTCGACAAAAGTGAAACCCACCTTTTGTCGAGCCTAATTTGTCGAAAATCGCAGGCAAAACCTGACGATTTTCAGATTGAACGAAAAACCAGAAAAACGAATTGAGGAGGATTTGCGTGGCAAATCTTGTTGAAGTAAACGTTCCTGATATCGGTGATTTCACCGATATTCCTGTTATCGAAATTCTCGTCAAAGTTGGCGACACCATCAAAAAAGAGGATTCCCTTGTCTCGCTTGAAAGTGATAAAGCGACGATGGA
>JANYGV010000011.1 GCA_025359285.1 Burkholderiales bacterium | reverse complement strand
TACATGTGCAAAGCCTCATATTTTTCCACGGGTGCCGGTGGCATATCGGTGGAAATTTCGAGGAAGGCCAGCGCATTCAAAATCGCGCGATAACCGATTTCGGGCGAGGCTATATCATCATGCGCGCCGCATTCCAGCGTGATCGCATAGCCGCCGACTGAGCGCATATATTCGGTGGTGCCGATGCCATAGCGCGAATCGGTGTTGAGCGGATTCAATTGCCGCCCGGTGCGCGCGGCCTCACTCACACGGCGCTCAACCCCGCGCGCATATGTGTCCAGCCAGCCATCGACAAAACGATTCACGCCCAAGCGTTTTGCCAACGCGCGCTCGGAATCAAAATGTTGAAACGGCTGTAGCGAGCCGGTGTTGTTATGCGGCCCCAACATCGCAAACGCTGGATTTTGCGCACGGGTTGAATGTAAGTCGAGCAATACATCGTGCTGCGCAAATAACGGGCACAGCCAGTTCGCAACATGATCTTCAAAATCGATGGGCTGATCGGTGGGGCGAAGATTCCGATTCAAATTGCGATCACCCACACGCTCACCGCGAGCGTAGGCTAAGGGATTGGTAACGGGGACGAAGGTGACGCGTCCACTTACGATTTGTACTTTGCCGCTATCGATGTCGCCGATCACGCGCTGAATCGCTTGTGTGCCGCAGGTTTCGTTGCCGTGAACCGCGCCGCTAACGATGATGCGCGGGCCGGGGTTCAGACCGGTGTAGGTTAGGGATCTGAAGTTGAGAGATTGACTTGGTTTATTGTTATGCATGTTGACGAGTAGTAAGCGGTGAGTGATGTCGAGAACAAGTAAATGTAATTCGGTTATGTGGCCGCTTTGCGAATAGCGTTGAGTCGTTTGTCAAACCGAAAGGTTAAGCTAAACCGCGCCCATTTCCTTCGCGCGACGCAACGAATCCTCGTTCGACTCCTGCGCCACAACACGATCAAAATTCCGATCAACCCACCCCTGTAAATGCGCCGAAGCAATCTCAGTTAACGCGCCCACATAGGCGGGCGTGTCGTTGGCGATCGGTAAATAATTGAAGGTGGTGCCACCGGCGTGTAGAAACGTTTCTTTGGCTTCGTCGGCGATTTCTTCCAGCGTTTCGAGGCAATCAGCGGCGAAGCCAGGGCAGATAACGTCGACCCGTTTAACGCCGTCTTTGCCGAGCGCTTCTAATGTTTTGTCGGTGTAGGGTTGCAACCACTCGGCGCGGCCAAAACGGGATTGGAAGGTCACGACGTATTCGCCTTTTTTGAGCCCCAAGGCCTCGGCAATCAGGCGTGCGGATTTATGCGCTTCACAATGGTACGGGTCGCCCTTGTCGAGGTGAAATTTCGGCACGCCGTGAAAGGTCATGAGCAATTTATCAGTGGCAAAGTCAGGGCGACCGATTTTTGCCCAATGCGCCGATACATTGGTCGCTACGGCTTTGATAAACGCAGGATGATCGTGAAAATTGCGAATGAACCGCAGCCCCGGAACGTTGCGTTTTTTCATCAGCACTTCTGCTATTTTATCGAACGTAGAGCCGGTGGTGCTAGCGGCGTATTGCGGGTACATCGGCAACACCAAAATGTTGTGGCAATGTGCAGCTTTCAATTTATCGATACCGGCTTCGATGCTTGGATTGCCATAGCGCATGGCGGCCACCACGAGCGGTGCATCTTTGTAAATTTCGCCCAAATAGCCGCGCAACATTTGCGCCTGGCGTTCGGTATAAACGCGCAACGGTGAACCCTCTTTCATCCACACGGTTTGATATTTTTTAGCGCTTTTGGCCGGCCGCACGCGAAGAATGATCAAATTCAAGATCAGCCACCAAATCGGCTTGGGAATTTCTACAATGCGCGGATCGGATAAAAATTCTTTGAGGTAGGTGCGCACCGACGCGGTGGTCGGCTCATCGGGTGTGCCAAGATTGATGAGCAGGATGCCAGTTTTGATCGGCGTGCCGTGGGTGAATGCGGGTTCAGTTTGAAATGCCATTTAATGCGCCTGCGGAATACAACGATATTTGAGGGGAAATAGTAAAGAACGACTTTTGGCGCGGTATTTGGTGGAAAACTGCTTGAAAAGCCGCGTGGATACTAGGGTTTACAATTCATTATTTGGCGTTTGTCATGTGTTGCTTAGTTGTTACTCAACGCTGCCGACATCAGCTTCGCCGTCACATCCACAATCGGAATCACGCGTTCATAGGCCATTCGCGTTGGCCCGATCACGCCGACCGTGCCGACAATTTGCCCGTCGACTTCATATGGCGCGGTGACGACTGAAAATTCGTCTAAAGGTACTAATTCCGATTCGCCCCCAATGAAAATTTTAACTCCTTCGGCGCGTTGCGAAATATCGAGCAATTCAAGCAGTTGGGTTTTCTGATCGAACACATCAAAGAGCTTCCGAATCGAGACCATGTTCGAGCCAATATCTTCCGAGTGCATTAAATTGCGCTCGCCCGACATGACCATACCGACGCCTTCGGTGCCTTTGCCGCGCGCTTCGACCACAGCGGACATGAGGGTCGAAATATCGTGGTGCAATTGTGATAACTCGAACTTCACTTTTTCGCGAATGCGGTCAAATTCGTAGCCCGCATAATGATGATTGATATAGTTCGCCGCCTCGACCAATTGCGAAGGCGAATACGGCTTTTCGGTGACAATAATTCGGTTCTGCACATCACCATCGGTTGCCACAATAATCAGCAACACACGCTTTTGCGATAGCTGCATAAATTCAACGTGCTTCAAGCCGATGTCCGCGCGGCGCGGCGTCATCACGATGCCGGCAAAATGGGTGAGATCGGACAACATTTGCGATGCGGTCGCGACCACTGATCGTGGATCGTCAGGTCGCAATTGGTCGCGAATCGCATCATGCTCAACCATCTGCAGCGGGCGAATCGTAAGCAGCGTATCGACAAATAATCGATAGCCTTTCGGCGTCGGAATTCGGCCTGCGGACGTATGCGGGCTAGCGATATAGCCCATATCTTCCAAATCGGCCATCACGTTACGAATCGACGCGGGTGACAATTCCATCCCGGAAAATTTTGACAACGCCCGCGAGCCGACCGGTTGACCATCGGCAATATGGCGTTCGACTAAAAATTTGAGCAGGGTTTGAGCGCGTTCTGAAAGCATTGCCTTATTGTATGTAAATCCTTGCCACCTTGGCAAAATCGTTTGCAAGAGGCGTGACAAAGTCTGGCGTTACAAACTTGGTCGATTTTGTTGCGATTATGTTTTAATCAAAGTCCATGATTAATTTCAAAAAAATCGCTGTTATCGGCAAACCTGAGGGAGAATTGCCAGCTGAGCCGCTTTGCGTTCTGTATGCGCTCCTGCACGCGCGTGGCATTCTGGTGCGCACCGATGCCCGGACCGGTGCCGCATTCGATGCCAAGGCCAGCGAGATATTTGCTTCGCCAGACGTCATTCCCGGTGCGGATTTAGCAATTGCTGTCGGCGGCGATGGCACCTTGCTGGGTGTGGCGCGTATTGCCGCCACGCATGGCGTGCCCTTGGTGGGTGTCAATTTAGGCACGCTGGGCTTTTTGACGGATGTGCCCAAGGACGAATTATCTAAGCTGATTAACGCGATTCTGGATGGCCGCTACACCGAAGAAAAACGGCTGATGCTCGATGCCGAGGTCAAGCGCGATGATGAAATCGTATTTGAAGCGGTCGCGCTCAACGATGTGGTGATTAGCCGCGGGGCGATGGGCACCATGATCGAATTCGCGGTCGCCGTTGATGGTGAATTTATTTATTCGCTGCGTGCGGATGGCCTGATTGTCGCCACGCCGACCGGCTCCACGGCCTATGCGCTCTCCAGCGGCGGACCGATTTTACATCCGACCTTACCCGCCATTTCTTTGGTGCCGATTTCGCCGCACACACTATCGAATCGCCCGATAGCCATTGCCAGCACATCTGAGGTGCGCGTCAAGCTGATTCGTGGCGTGAACGCGCGGGTGAATTTTGATGTGCAATCGTTTTTTGATCCGCAGTCCGATGACGTGGTGATTATTCGCGCCGATCCCAATCCACTGCGTCTGCTGCATCCTGAAGGTTATTCGTATTTCGGCATGTTGCGCACGAAGCTGCACTGGAACGAACGTACTTCCTGACTTCCTAACCTCGCAACAAATTATTTTTTGGGAACACCATGCTGCGCTCACTCACTATCCGCGATTTCGTTATTGTTGATAGCCTCGAACTTGATTTTGACGGCGGCTTTACCGCGCTGACGGGTGAAACCGGTGCCGGTAAATCGATCATGATTGATGCGCTGTCTTTGGCGCTGGGCATGCGTTCAGATGGCAATGTGGTGCGCGTCGGTCAGGCGCGCGCGGAAATCGCCGCCGAATTTGATCTCACCCATGCGAGCGAATCACGGCGCTGGCTTCGCGACAATGATCTTGCCGATGATGATGCCAACATTTGCATCTTTCGTCGCGTGTTGGATGCCAGCGGTCGCTCAAAATCGTTCATCAATGGTGCCTCGGTGACACTTAGTCAAGCACGTGATTTGGCCGCGCTGTTGATTGATATTCATGGACAGCATGAACACCAAACGCTATTAAAACGTGATTCGCAACTAACGTTATTAGATGATTTTTCCGGCAACGGCAATTTGCTTGAGTCCTTGTCGGTCAGACACGCGGCCTGGTCGCAGCTCGCCAGCACCCGCGCCGCGCGCGAGGCAAACGAGGCCGCGATTACACGCGAGTTTGAAGATTTGAGTTATCAGATTTCAGAATTTGAAAAACTGAATTTCAGTAGCGCACGTTGGGAAGAAACGCTCGGCGATCAACGTCGATTAGCGAATGCAGCCAGCCTTATTTCGTCAACCGATGCCGCGATCAATGCGCTCTCAGAATCGGAGTCGGCCGCACTCACGCAGATCGATGAAATCGTCGTCGATTTAGGCCAGGCTGCCGACACTGACCCCGCGCTTAAAGAGGCCGTCAAACTGATTGAAAGCGCGAGCGTGGAATTGCGCGAGGCCGTCACCGAGCTGCGCCATTATTTGCAAAAACTCGATCTTGATCCGGGGCGTCTGGCAGACTTGGATCGTGAAATTTCAGATGTGCAAGAAATCGCGCGTAAATTCCGGATTGAGCCGAAACGCATTCCAGAAATGCTGCAACAAAAACGTGATCGTTTGACCTCTCTCGGCGGCGGACAATCGCTGGATGCGCTGATTGAGCAAGAAAAAAACGCCGAAACCGCTTATATGGAAACCGCAAAAAAACTGACGAAGGCACGGCAAACCGCCGCGAAAAAATTCGCGATGGACGTCACCAAATCGCTGCAAGAACTCGCGATGCTCGGCGGTAAATTCGGCGTAGAATTTTCACCGCGTGAGCCGTCCGCCAGTGGCTTGGAAGCCTGCGAATTTCAAGTCGCCGCCCACGAAGGCCAGCCACTCGGTCCGCTCGCAAAAATCGCCTCCGGCGGTGAACTATCGCGCGTCTCGCTCGCCATTCAAATGATGGCCTCGGCTAAAGGCGGTGTCGGCACCATGATTTTTGACGAAGTCGACGCGGGTATTGGTGGACGTGTCGCCGAAGTCGTGGGCCGACTGCTGCGTGCCTTGGGCCGCGACCACCAAGTTCTCGCCGTCACCCATTTACCCCAAGTCGCCGCCTGCGCCGTCAATCAATTCCAGGTCGCCAAAATGTCGCGCGATGGTGTGGTGGCAACTTCGATCACGCCATTGGTGGCTGCAAAACGTGTCGACGAAATCGCGCGAATGCTGGGCGGGATTACGATCACGGCGGCAACGAAAAAAGCGGCGGCGGAAATGCTGGA
>JANYGV010000381.1 GCA_025359285.1 Burkholderiales bacterium | reverse complement strand
GTTTGACGTGCCAACTTCCACATAATGAGATTTGCTGCCGACGACACCACTGGTGAACTCATCGCCTCGTTAACATCACCAAGTAATACCCAAAACCACTTTACTTGATGATGCGCAAATTGCCGCGGGGCGGACCTTTTGGTTTTTCGGGCGATTGGGGTGAACTAGATGAATCACCGGGTTCAGGCGCATCTGCATGGGGCTGTTTAGCCGCTGCGCCCTCAACGGCAGCGTTTGTGTCGACGGCCGTCTCACCAACTGGGTGCGCGCCCGGGGCTGACTTTGCGTCTGACTTGGCATCTGCGGCGGCTTCAGAAATGGCGTCTGTGGTGGCGTGACGAGGCTGGTCGACCAAGGCCATCAGCGCGCCGCTTTGCGGTACTGCCTGTAAGGTCGGGACCCTACTGGCAGTGGCCGATGAATTAACCGGCGCAGCGCCGGTTGTTTCAGGTGCTGTTTCGGGATCGAAGAATACACCACGTCCGTTTTCGCGGGCGAATACGCCCTGAACAGCATAAATCGGCACGGACACCTCGCGCGAGACGCCATTGAAGCGCGCCGAAAACTGAACAACCTCGTTGCCGATCGTTAAATCACGAGTGGCAAGCTGGCTAATCGATAAAACGATTTCGCCACCCTTTACATATTCCATCGGCACACGGGTGTTCGCATCCACCTTCACGCTCAGATAAGGCGTGAAGCCTGCGTCAGCACACCATTCGTAGATAGCGCGGATCAGATAAGGTTTAGTGGACAGTTCGGTCATAAAAGGAGCAAGAGGACGCTTGGTGACTCAAGAAAACAAGGGCACTGCGCAGTGATGAAGATTAGAGATAAAGACTAAAGGTAAAGACAAAGTGGCGTTATTTGTGCCAATGAGGCCGTTGTTGTCGTGGCGTTTCTCCGCGCACCTCAATTAATGATTGAGGTGCGCGGCGATGGCTTCCATGACAGTGGGACCTCACGTCTGCATAGACGTAACCGCGTTTTCACACTTTATCAACGCGCTGCTATTTCCGCATGGCCTTTTCAGAGGCGGTCATCGAATCAATAAACGCCTGGCGAGAAAATAAACGCTCGGCGTATTTGAGTAGCGGCGCCGCCGCTTTGGGCATCTCGACTTGATAGTGCTCCAAGCGCCACAACAAGGGGGCGATCGCGACATCCAGCATCGAGAACTCATCGCCCAGCATGTGTTTCTGTTTCACAAAAATGGGTGCTAGCTGAATCAGATTTTCACGAATATACAAACGCGCTTTATCGTGAGTATTTTGTTTGCCACGTTCCAGCGAATCAACGTGGTTGAAAATTTCGTTTTCCATGCGGAACAAAATCAGCCGTGCACGAGCGCGCATCACTGGGTCGGCGGGCATCAATTGCGGATGTGGGAAACGTTCGTCAATGTATTCGTTAATGATGTTCGACTCGTACAAAATCAAATCGCGCTCCACCAGTACCGGCGTGCGGTTGTACGGATTCATTACCGCGAGATCTTCAGGCTTATTCATCAAATCCACATCAAGGATCTGGAAATCCATCCCTTTTTCGTATAGCACAATGCGGCAGCGATGGCTAAATGGGCAGGTCGTTCCGGAATAGAGCGTCATCATGATGAATACCAACTTTCTTTTTCTAAGGGTACAAGACCAGCTAAAAATACGAAGCCGCGCCTGGTATTTGCCTGGGCGCGGCTTAGTGTTCTGCTCGAGCAGAAACTTATTTTACATCCTTCCAATACTCATTTTTTAGCCACAAAGTAGCGAAGAATGCGACCACCAAAAACAGCAGGACGATGACACCGACTTGCGTCCGGGCCGGTCGCGCGGGCTCGCCCATGTAGGTCAGATAATTCACCAAATCTTTGATGAACAAATCGTATTCCACTTGATTCATGGTGCCCGCCCGATCAACAGCGAGTTTCATGATCGGCGTCATGTGGCCATGCTCTTCTTTCTCACCCGTTTTGGTCAGCACTTGGGTGCCTTGCAAATCGTGGAGCGGGTTAGGCATGCCCACGTTTTTGAAGACCACGTTGTTCCACCCGGACGGCGAGGCGTCGTCGCGATAAAAACTGCGCAAGAAGGTGTAAATCCAGTCCGAACCCCGTACGCGTGCAACTAACGTGAGATCCGGTGGCAGGGCACCAAACCATTCTTTGGCGTCTTTCGGATCGAGCGCCGAAACCATGGTGTCGCCAATTTTGTCGGTACCAAACATCAGGTTTGATTTGATCTGATCTTCGGTCAAACCAATCTGCGTCAAATGGCTATAGCGCATGAAACTCGCGTTATGGCAATTCATGCAGTAGTTAACGAAATTTTTTGCGCCGCGCTGAAGCGATGCCTGATCTTTCAGGTTAATCGGTGCGGTATCCAGCACCGCTTCTTCGTTCGCAAACACGGCCGTATTGCTGGCCAGCAAGCAGAGCGCCAATGCAGGCGCTGCAATCAGGGTTTTGACTATTGAGTTCATTAGTAAGTGACCTGCAAAGGTTCAGCTTTTTCTTTATCGATTTTGGTATACCAAGGCATCAGGATAAAGAACGAAAAATAAACAACCGTCAAGATTCGCGCCACCAGCGTTGCCGTATCCACACCACCCAGAAAAGACAGCTGTCCCCAAACGGTGGTAGGCACGACGCCGAGATAACCTAAAATCAAAAAGCTGATGACAAACGCGGTCAGGAAGGCTCTATAAATCGGGCCGCGATAACGTACCGATTTCACTTTGCCACGATCCAGCCACGGCAGCGTGAACAGGATCAGGGTGGCGCCGCCCATGACGGCCACGCCTGGGAATTGCGAGCTAAACATGGAAGGCACAGCGCGGAGCATCGCGTAGAAGGGCGTGAAATACCAGACTGGCGCAATGTGAGCAGGCGTTTTCAGCGGATCAGCCGGGATAAAGTTTGCGGCTTCCAGAAAATAGCCGCCCATCTCGGGCGCAAAGAAAATAATCGCGGTGAACACGGCCAGAAACACTACCACACCAACCAAATCTTTGACCGTGTAATACGGATGGAAAGGAATACCATCGCGCGGCGTGCCGGTCTTAGGATCGATATTTTTCTTGATTTCGACGCCATCAGGATTGTTTGAGCCAACCTCGTGCAGCGCGGTTAAGTGCGCAGCCACCAAGCCCAGCAACACCATCGGGATAGCAATCACGTGAAACGCGAAAAAGCGGTTAAGGGTAGCGTCACCAATGTTGTAATCGCCGCGAATCCAGACGGCCAAATCTTCACCGATAAACGGGATTGCGCCAAACAAATTGATAATCACCTGCGCGCCCCAGTACGACATTTGGCCCCACGGCAGCAAATATCCAAAGAACGCTTCGGCCATCAAGGCCAAATAAATCATGCAGCCGAAAACCCACAGTAATTCACGTGGTTTTTTATACGAGCCATACATCAGGCCACGCATCATGTGCAGGTAGACGACCACGAAGAACATGGATGCGCCAGTGGAGTGCATATAGCGAATCAACCAACCCGCAGACACGTCGCGCATGATGTATTCAACCGAGGCAAAAGCGAATTTTGCGTCCGGCTTGTAGTTCATGGTGAGGAAAATGCCGGTTACGATTTGCATCACTAAAACGAGTAGCGCCAACGAACCGAAGTAATACCAAAGGTTAAAGTTTTTCGGTGCGTAATACTCGCCTAAATGCTCTTTATAAAGCGTGGAGAGCGGGAATCGATCATCTATCCAGCCGAGCAGTTTGCCCGGAAGCCCACCAAGCGGTGGTGCGGATAGTGGTTTGGGGATACTTGCCATGTTTATGCTCCTTTGCCGTCTTCGCCGATGACCAACGTCTTGTCGTCAGCAAACATATATTGCGGCACCGCCAGATTAAGGGGGGCGGGCATGCCCTTGAAAACGCGACCAGCGAGGTCAAATTTTGATTGATGGCAAGGGCAGAAAAAGCCACCCGGCCATTCCGCGCCAAGATCGGCGGCGGCAATATCCTTGCGATAGGTGGGCGAACAGCCTAAGTGGGTACACACCCCTTTGACCACAAACCATTCGTCTTTCATCGCGCGGCCAATGTTTTTTGCATAGGCAGGCTGCTTGGACGATTCTGATTTTGGATCGGCTAGCAATGCATCGTTTTTGCCGAGCTGCGTCACCATTTCAGGCGTGCGGCGAATAATCCAATGCGGCGCGCCACGGAATTCAACGGTCAGCTGCTGGCCCGGCTCAATAACAGCAAGATTAACTGGTACAGAAGCGCCAGCGGCAATGGCTCGCGCTGACGGCTTCATGCTGGTGGCCAGGGGAATGGCGACTGCCGCCGCCGCCGCTGCACCCACAACGGAGGTAACTGCGATTAATACACGACGTTTTTGGGGATCGACTTGGTCGAGAACAATTGCGCTCATAATGAATTTTCGCTATTTAACGGGAAAGAAAAATTACTTCGGACAAAGCAACGTCGAACAATTTCAAGCAATATTAGTATTTTACCGGATCGCAACAATAAACTTAAGCCCCTCCGGCGTTTATAACAATGTCAATACGCAATTTAGGGCTAGATTGGGGACACATTAAGCAGTTATCAACCGATATTAAGGCCGCTGATTGCCAATTGGCTGCATATGACGACAAACTTACGCCCAAGTTGCAAAGGTTGACAGCGACTTCAAGAGCCGTCTACATTGCATTCGCACAGCTATTTATCGAAATAAAATCATTATTCAAGGGGTCAAAATGAGCGTGATGTCGGAATTCAAGGAATTTGCGGTAAAAGGCAATGTGATGGATTTAGCGGTTGGTGTCATTATCGGCGGCGCGTTTGGGAAGATCGTCGATTCCGCGGTGGGCGATTTGATTATGCCGATCATTGGCAAAGTGACCGGCGGCCTGGATTTCAGCAATATGTTTATCGGCTTGAATAATCAGGCGGCGGGCATGACGCTGGTAGAGGCAAAAAAGGCCGGCGCCGTGTTTGCTTACGGCAGTTTCATCACCGCCGTGACTCAATTCGCGATTCTTGCGTTCATTATTTTTATAATGGTAAAACAGATGAACAAGCTCAAAAGCGCGGCTCCCCCCGCCGCTACGCCTGAAGACGTGGTGTTGCTGCGTGAAATTCGCGATTCGTTAAAGAAATAGCATCCTAAGGCGGTAATCCGCGAATACTGCGGCAAACAACGGGAGCACTCATTCGAGTTGATCGATAGGTGCTCCCGTTGTTTTTTAAGTCCGTCGCCCCCATACTAAAATCTCTCCAATTCTTAGAAATACGTTGCCATCACTATGCGTCGCCTCTGGTTAATTTTTGCTGAATTTGTCACCTTTACACTCGCGCTAGTATTTGTGGTTACCCTGATTCGGCCCGATTGGAATCCGTGGCGCAAAAATGTTGTCGAAATTCGCGAGTCTGCGGCTGTCGGTGGTTTACTCAACGTAAACAACCTCGGTGCGGCCCGAAATAGTTATAGCGACGCCGCGAAAAAAGCCATGATTTCAGTGGTTAATGTCTCCACTTCCCGCGACACGCGATTACCCGCAGGCCATCCGCTGACCAATGATCCGCTGTTTCGCCGCTTTTTTGGCCAGCCAGAGGATCAGGATGATCCGGGCCAAACTGAGACACAAGCCAGCCTCGGCTCGGGCGTCATCGTCAATGCTGACGAAAAAGGCGGGTATGTGCTCACTAATGACCACGTGGTGAACGGCTCGACCGAGATCAAAATCTCGTTTGCCGACGGCCGCGTCATGATGGGGAAGGTCGTTGGCACCGATCCTGACAGCGATTTGGCAGTGCTGCGTGTCGAAGGTAAAGGGCTGACGCCGATTACATTTGGCCAATCCGAAAAAGCCGCTGTTGGCGATGTCGTGTTAGCAGTAGGCGATCCGTTCGGCGTGGGCCAAACCGTCACCATGGGTATCGTCAGCGCGCTGGGGCGTAACCGATTGGGCGTGAATAACTACGAAAACTTTATCCAGACCGATGCCGCGATCAATCCCGGCAATTCCGGCGGTGCATTGGTCGATGTGAACGGCAACCTGATCGGCATTAACAGCGTCATTTATTCACGCACCGGCGGTTCACTCGGCATTGGTTTCGCGATCCCAGTGTCGATGGCCAAAGACGTGATGGAACAGATCATCGCGCAGGGCTCGGTCACCCGAGGATTCGTGGGCGTCAGCCAGCAGGACATCACGCCAGAATTAGCCGAATCACTGCGCTTGCCAGAAGCGCGCGGTGTTTTGGTATCAAGCGTCAGTCGCGCGAGCCCGGCAGAAAACGCAGGAATAAAAACCGGCGATGTGATCACCGCGATTAACGACAAGCCTGTTCAGGATAGCAAAGCCGCCATGACCATCATTGCCTCGCTAAAGCCTGGATCAGATGCAAAATTCAGCCTGATTCGCAGTCAAAAAGAAGTCATGGTGAACGTCACGATCGGTAAACGCCCCAAGCTGACGCGGCAAAATATAAAGGAATAAAAACAGTTCCTCAAAAAACTGAGGGTGTAATCTCCAGTATTGACGGGCGCCTTCGCGTTTAATTGCCTGGAAACGCCCGCCAAAGCTGGAGTTTTAGATGTGTCACCCGCTATTTAACAATAGATTTCGCTACCTTTACTTCACCGCGTTAATCGACCAGTCGTAATCCATAAATGAAATACCTGCCTTGCCATCCGCAATTTTCTGCTGATCAGCGGGTGTATCGGCAAGCAATTTTGCGTAGCGCGCAAAGTAGTCTTCACGGGATTTGATTGGCGGGGTTTTGCCGTCAAACCCTTTGTAGCTGGATTCCCAATCTTCTTTGAACCATTTGAAGATCATCGATACGTCCAGGTTCCCACTTTTAGGGTCATAGCGGTTGCGCGACCGATCCGACAAAAACCGGGTGGTTTGCTCTTCTAATTGCTTATCTAGTTTGTCAGCGGTAAACGCTTCATCGCGCAGCGCGGGGCAGCCTATCGAGGCGCAATTCACGGCGAAATGAACGCGCGGCTCATCAAACGCGCCGGGCTTGCGCAAGGTTTCGTGCTCGATTTTGTCAAGATAAAAATCTTGGCCGAACAATTTAAAAAACTTGCGCTTCCAGCGGTTATCAAAGGTGCCGCCAATATCCTTAATTGATTTCACCGGATAATTTTGCAAGATCAGTTCCAGCGTAAAACCATTGTAGGCATTGATTAAAAATGCCATTCGCTGCGGTTTCGTCCAGCCATTGAATTCTGCCTCGGTCACTTTGGATACAGACTCCAGATAGCTTTTTAGCGCCGCGCGATCCTTGCCGAGTTCGACATAGTTAACCTTCGACGTTTTACCGCCATCCACCAGCACCACGTGTTTTTTGAGCACTGCAGATAACGCGGCGTGGCTTTGATCGAACGATTGCGCCGAGGCGGTCATCGTGATCATCATGGTCGTGAACAATGTCGAGAAAAATAACAAAAATGATTTCATGCGAATGTCCATATCAACTCCGTTTGTCTTAAAAAGGGCGCCCTAGGTTTTAAGCGCGGCGTGTTTGTTTGCATGCACCGCTTCCTGCTTGGGATACGCGGGCGTGTTGTCTGGCGAAATCAGTAGCGCGATACCTTTGCTGATGACCGTGCCCAAGCTGCCGTCACCGCGCGTCCAGTCATTTAACGCCTTGCCAACGGCAAGTTTGCCGACCGTTGCAGTGGAACGCTTATACACACCCGCTGCAAATTTATTGGCTTCTCCCATTGTGGGGTAAGTGTGAATGGTGGACAGAATACCTTCCAGACCAAAGCCATGCTTCATCGCCGCCACAAACTCCACCAGTGAATCACTCGCATGCTCGCCGACGATAGTGGCACCCAATATTTTGTCGCTCCCAAGCGGGGTAATCACTTTAACAAAGCCATGCGCCTCACCATCGGCAATCGCACGATCCAGATCATCAATGCCGTAAACATGGACGTCATGCGGAATTTTTTTCTCGATCGCCTCCTGCTCGTTGATGCCGACGCGCGCTACTTCAGGATCGGTGAAAGTCGCCCACGGCACCACTGAATAATCGACTTTGAATTTTTTGAATTTTCCAAACAGCGCATTCACGGCGGCGTACCACGCCATGTGCGCGGCCGTGTGCGTGAACTGATACGGCCCCGCGACATCGCCGCACGCAAAAATATTAGGGTAGAGCGTTTCCAGATATTCATTTGTCTCCACCACTTTGGTTGCAGGAATGCCTAGCTCTTCCAGGCCAAAACCCGAGGTGTTAGCGATGCGACCGACTGCGCAAAGAATTTCGTCAAACGGAATTCGCTTATCCTCACCATTGTTTTCAACCACCAAATATTTTTCACCTGCTTCAGTAACTACCTGCTTGGCTTTGTGGTTGACCAACACGGTGACGCCTTCGGCTTCAAATTTTCGTTTGACCATCTCGGAAACGTCAGCGTCTTCGCGAATCATGATCCGGGGTGCCATCTCAACTTGCGTGACGTGCGAGCCAAACCGCGCAAAGCATTGCGTGAGCTCAGAACCAATCGGCCCGCCACCCAACACCACCAGGCGTTTTGGCAATTTACGCAGATTCCA
>JANYGV010000367.1 GCA_025359285.1 Burkholderiales bacterium | reverse complement strand
TCAATTTCCTCACCCAAAAACCCACCGCTCTGGTGTTCCCATAATCTTGCATATAGCCCGTTACGCGCAAGCAGGCTGCGGTGGTCGCCCTCTTCTACGATGCGACCGCGATCGAGGACGACTAGGCGATCCATTGCGGCGATGGTGGAGAGTCGGTGGGCGATGGCGACGACGGTTTTGCCTTCCATTAATTTGTAGAGACTCGCTTGAATCGCGGCTTCAACTTCAGAATCAAGTGCGCTGGTGGCTTCGTCAAGCAACAGAATCGGTGCGTCTTTTAATTTGACACGGGCGATAGCGATCCGCTGGCGTTGTCCGCCCGATAGCTTCACTCCACGTTCACCGACGTGTGCGTTGTAGGCACTGCGCCCGCTCGGATCCGTCAGGGTTTGAATGAAATCATGTGCCTCGGCGCGTTTGGCGGCGGCGATCATTTGCGTGTCGTTCGCATCGGGACGGCCGTACATGATGTTGTCGCGCACCGAGCGATGCAGGAGCGACGTATCTTGTGTGACCATGCCGACTTGCGCTCTCAATGTGTCTTGGGTGACGCGCGAGATGTCCTGACCGTCAATCAAAATACGGCCGGAGCGGACATCGTAAAACCGCAACAGCAAATTAACGATGGTGGATTTGCCTGCGCCTGAGCGACCCACTAGGCCGATTTTTTCGCCGGGACGAATGACGAGATTCAACTCATCGAGCACATTTTTTTCGCCGCCATAGGCGAAGCAAACGTGGTCAAAACGAATTTCGCCACGCGTGACATTCAGCGCCTTCGCGCCAGGCAGATCAAGCACGGTGTGCGGACGCGAGAGGATCGACATGCCGTCACGCACGGTGCCGATGTGTTCAAAAAGTGAGGCAAATTCCCACATCACCCAATGCGAAATACCGTTGAGTCGCAGCGCCATCGCAGTGGCCGCCGCCACCGCGCCGACCCCGACGCTGCCTTGCGTCCATAAATATAGCGTGGCACCTGCGGTACTAGCGATGAGCAACATGCTCAAAATATGATTGACGATTTCGAAGGTGGTAATCAAGCGCCATTGTTGGTGAACGGTCAACATGAAATCTTGCATGGCGGAACGCGCAAAACCGGCTTCACGATGGGTATGGGAGAAGAGTTTCACCGTGGCGATATTGGTATACGCATCGGTGATGCGGCCGGTCATCAGCGAGCGCGCATCGGCCTGCGCTTGAGCGACTTTTCCTAGGCGCGGCACGAAAAAAAACAACGCGCAAACGTACAACGCGAGCCAAGCTAAAAATGGCACCAACAGCCACGCGTCAAACCGACCGACCACGGCGACCATTGTGACGAAATAAATAACCACGAACACCATAATATCGGCCAGAATCATCCATACATCGCGCACCGCCAGCGCGGTTTGCATGACTTTGGTCGCGACGCGACCGGCGAATTCGTCCTGATAAAAACTTAACGATTGGCTCAGCATCAAGCGGTGAAAATTCCAGCGCAGCAACATCGGAAAATTACCTGCCATGGCTTGATGCTTAAACAGCGCCTGCAGCGCGACCACGAGCGGGCTCAGAAACAATATCAGCGCAAGCAACAACAGATGCGTGCGCTGTTCCGTCCACATTTGCGCGGGGGCGATTTTCGATAACCAATCGACCACATTGCCCAACATGCTGAACAACAACGCCTCGAACGCGCCAATGGTGGCCGTCAATAAAGTCATCGCCAAAATGTAGGGCCGCAACCCACGTGTACACGACCACATGAACGCAAAAAAACCTTTGGGCGGCGGGGCGGGCGCAGCGTCAGGATATGGTTTAACCAGGTTTTCGAAAAGGCGGAACATTAAAAATTCTCCGGCCACGTGAAATTGGCCATGCGGATTGTGAATTTGATCGGTCGCGGGGAGACGCGAATTATCGGCAGAAGCGAGGAGCCTATCGGCGCGCGGGAACATTGAAAAACAGAGATACCGCGCGATTGATTATCGTAGCAAATAATCTGGAGATGATGCACTTCTCGCATCTCGATTAACAAGTGAGCTTAAGGTAACTGCGGTAGCCGCGAAGCCTGACCTACGAAACTCAGAATTTTTAATTGAGGATCAATGCACGTAAATTTTAAAGTCCAATATCGGCGCGGCGTTTGAAGCATAAATGGCCGAAATGCCGCGCTCATACTAGATTTTTATCAAGTTATTAAAATTTCTTACAGGGCATGACGCGCTAAAATCAGGCCGCTTTTTTTCGTTTCACAACTGGTTTGACTGCACTTTCGAAATCTTCCTCTTTCGCGGCCTTGGCTTTTACGGTGGGTTTTGCGGCGGGCTTTGCGGCGGGCTTTGCGGTGGCCTTTTTAGCAGCAGGTTTTTTCGCTACTTTCTTTTTGGTCAGAATTCCGCCGGTACGCTCTTCAATTAACGCGACGGCTTCGGCCAAAGTAATTGTGTCGGCCTGGTCTTTATCCGGGATGGTGGCGTTGGTGGTGCCGTGCTTCACATACGGCCCGTAGCGCCCCGAATAGACCGAGATGACTCCATCATCTTCGGGATGTTTGCCGAGGATGCGCAGCGCACCAGCGGGGCCTGACGATGCGGCTTTGCCCTTCGCGCCAGCTTTGGGTTCGCGCGGCTCGAATTCAAAACCGATTTTACCGTCCGGCTGACGCACCAAATAAGCTGAAAATGGACGACTTTTTTTCGAGATAAATTTATCAATCAAATCGGTTTTGCCTGCGTCGAGCAATTTAATCATTTGCTCACGCTCAATCGCACGCTGCAAAATAATTCTGCCAGAACGGAAATCGCAGGTCTTGGCAGCGCCCAAGGCTTTTTCGCAGCTGTAAGCGTTCGGCATTTCGAATACGCGCGCCTTGCATTTGGGGCACGCACCAAGCGGTTCTTGACCCGTGAAATCGGGCGGCTCGCCGTCTTCACCTTCTTTATCACCCCACGAGAATTCGATCCCCAATTCTTTATTCATGATGAGGTTTGCCGAGAAAGCGCGGCCCAAGCGGCTGCGGAATCCATCCAGCGGACCGACGTCGCGTTTCTCGATCAGTGTTTCAGCCTCTTCAACTTCAAGCTGACGACCAGCCAAAATTTTCCAGAATCCAAAATCGCATTTCTGGCACTGGAACTTCTTGTAATTCTCGTGCACTTCGCCGCCGCATTTCGGGCATGGTGTTTTTAATACGCCAAAATCACCGGGGATCGTGTCAGCCTCAAAGTTTTTCGCCTGGCCGACGATGTGTTTTGTCATCTCGGTAATTTCGGCCATGAATTTCGGGCGCGATAATTTGCCCTGCTGCATTTGCGAAAGTTTATATTCCCACTCAGCCGTCATCTCGGGCGAGAACAATTCCGGCACACCCAGTCCGTGCAACAGCGTCATGAGTGAGGCCGCTTTTGCCGTCGGAATCAGTTCGCGGCCTTCGCGCAAAATATATTTTTCGTAGAGCAAGCCTTCAATCGTCGCCGCACGTGTCGCGGGCGTACCGAGGCCTTTTTCTTTCATTGCGGCGCGTAGTTCATCGTCGTCAATGAGCTTGCCTGCGCCCTCCATCGCGGACAGCAATGTCGCTTCCGAAAAGCGCGCGGGCGGCTTGGTCTGGTTCGCTTTCGCTTCAATCGTTTCGGCTTTCACCGTCTCGCCCTGCTTGACGGCGGATAAATTACTGGTCGCGTTTTCGTCATCAATCTCACGACCATAAACGGCCAGCCAGCCAGCATTAACCAATACCTTGCCTTCAGATTTGAACGGCTCTGCTTCTACCCGCGTGATACGCGTAGTCTGCAAAAACTCTGCACTGGGGTGAAACACGGCGAGAAAACGTTTGACCACGAAGTCGTATAACTTGGCTTCAATTTCATTCAGCGATTTCGGCGCTTGCGTGGTCGGAATAATTGCGAAGTGATCAGAAATTTTAGTATTGTCAAAAATGCGCTTATTTGGCTTGACCCATTTTTCGTCAAGAATTTTTTTGGCAAAGGTGTTGTACGGACCTTCTTTCAACATCGCCAGGGTTTCATTCACGGTCGGAATGTAATCTTCTGGCAGCGCTCGAGCATCGGTTCGCGGGTAGGTTAAAACCTTGTGCTTTTCATACAAAGCTTGGGCCAAACCGAGGGTGGTTTTTGCGCTAAAACCAAAGCGCGAATTGGCCTCGCGCTGAAGTGAAGTTAGATCAAACAACATTGGCGGCGCTTGCGTGGTGGGCTTCGACTCTTCTTCGACGATGCCGGGCTTGCCCATGCATTTGGTGACCAGCGTGCGCGCTGATTTTTCATCCCAAATACGTTCGGGCCGCAAGCCTTCGTCGTCCGATTTTTTGAATTTTTCGTCAAACCAGCGGCCCGTGTAATCGCCGCCGCTCGCCGAAAAATTGCCGATCACTTCCCAATAATCGCGTGACTTGAAGGCTTTAATTTTTGCTTCACGCTCGACCATGATCGCCAACGTCGGCGTTTGCACGCGGCCCACCGTGGTGAGCTGGAAACCACCGGAGCGCGAGTTAAACGCGGTCATGGCGCGGGTGCCGTTGATGCCGACCAGCCAATCGGATTCGCTGCGACAGACCGCCGCATCGGCTAGCGGCTCATAGGTTTTGCCGTCTGCTAAATTTTTGAAACCGCTGGTAATCGCGGATTGGGTCATTGATTGCAGCCACAGGCGCTGAATCGGATGTTTGGATTTTGCGTATTGCGCAATGTAGCGAAATATCAGCTCACCTTCGCGCCCGGCGTCGCAGGCATTGATCAGGCCGGAAACATCTTTACGTTTCAGAAGCTTTAACAGCATCTTTAATCGCGGCTCGGTTTTCTCAATTGGCCGCAGCGCAAAGTGGGTCGGGATCGCCGGCAAATGCGCAAATGTCCATTTGCCGCGTTTGACTTCTTCCTCTTCCGGCATCGCGATTTCGACCAGATGGCCCACCGCAGACGACAATACAAAATCGTCGCTTTCGAAATAATCGGCTTGCTTGGAAAAGCCCCCGAGCGCTTTGGCAATATCGTTGGCAACGGAAGGTTTTTCAGCGATGATGAGGCGTTTGGTCACGGCAGGTTTCGTTTTCTTTTGGGTCAAACTAGGGTTGTCATGTTGCTTGTTTGTTAACGACAAAAACGGCCAAACAAAGGCAAAACGGAGCAAATGATAGACAGGATTCAAGGGTTTTTACAAGCGCCGTTCACTTTGTAGCGCCTTGAGCGTACCCGATAAATGGCAAGCGAATACGATTTTGCAACCAGCAGGGCACTTAAATAGGGATAGTGCAGACTAGCAGAACGCTATCGCATTCGCTGACGTGGCACGATCTCGTTTGCTGGGGTGGCACTATCGCATTCGTTGGTATTTGCCACCCGGCAGCGAGGTGATCACGCCTTCGATCTCCAGTTCAGTGATTCTTAACATAACTTGGTCAGCGCGCAGGTCAACTCGTTCCATCAGTGCATCAATTGAGGCGGGGTCGTAACCCATCGCCGCCAATAACGGGTCGAGATCGGCATCATTTTCTTCATCAAGGCCGTCATCAATAGCGGCCACATCAGCAGCAGATTTATTGGCGCGAGCCACTGTATTGCGCCACTGTAATTCAACCAAAATATCATTGGCATCATCGACTAATTTCGCACCCTGCTTGATGAGCTGGTGGCAGCCTTTGGAAAATGGCGAATGGATGGTGCCGGGGATGGCGAATACTTCGCGACCTTGTTCAGCCGCCTGGCGTGCCGTGATTAGCGAGCCCGATGCAAGTGCTGCTTCGACCACCAGAACACCTCGTGATAGACCACTAATAATGCGATTGCGGCGCGGGAAATTTTGCGCCAGCGCGGGCGTGCCGAGCGAGAACTCGGAAATAATCAGGCCTTTTTCAGCTAGCTCTCGTGCCAATGCTTTGTTGCGCGCAGGGTAGACCAGGTCAAGTCCGGTACCGACTACCGCGATTGAGGATGCACCGCCATCCAATCCGCCACGATGCGCGGCTGCATCTATGCCCAGCGCCATGCCTGAAATAATGGTGAGTCCGGCTGTTGATAACGCGCGTGAAAACGCTTCTGCATTTTGCAAGCCAACCGGGGTGGCGTTCCGGCTCCCCACCACAGCCACGCCATGGCTGGCCAGGAGGGCACGATTACCCTTCAAATATAAAACCGGCGGCGGATCACTGATCTCAAGTAGCGATGCGGGATAGTCAGCATCGGCCAACGTGAGCAAATGATTAGCTTCCGCCTCGAGCCACTTTATGGCGGCCTCAAACTGGTCTATCGCAGGCCCAGCAGCAATGGCATCTGCCGCTTTTGCGCTCACAATACGGGCTAGCGATGACGGCGACTGCCCGAGCACAGCGGCAGGGGAACCAAACTCGGCGAGTAGCCGCCGCAGGCCCTCACCGCCCAAACCAGGAATAAGGTCAAGCGCAAGCCATGATTCTGGCTCATCGCCAGCGTTCGGAATCGGCACAGCTATCGAGAAAAGGTTTTTGGAATCGCGGTCGTTTACACGTTTGTTTTTTTAAGGCGTCTGCACGACGTCGCCGACCTTAAGCGAACGCTTGCTGCTCATTACCAGTGCATACGAAACTTTGTCGAAAGTCCGGAATATGAAAACCAGCCCGTTGCGTTCGTCGGGCAGTTTTACTTGCGCCGGCATGGCGCTTTTCGACGCATCGCCTTTGCGATATTCGCGGTCAATATTTGCCAAGTCATCCCCGATCTGGTTAAAGAAAGTGGTAACAACGGATTCGTGTCTGCCCGCGTCTGAGTCCCCCGTAGCAACCACATCGCCAAGCTGTGAGGTAGCCAATACGTGACCAACTTCGATGCCATCGCGTTTACCCAAGCCCACGACCACGATGGAATATTGCGCGCTCTCGGCAACGCCGCCCAGGATTGACACAATCGAACCTTTCATTTGTTTATCCGGGCTGCGCGGGCTATAAGACGGGACTGGTGCTTCCACGGTCGGGGTTAAGCGATCGCCGCGACCAATTTCTTGGGTTGATTTAATAATCTCGATGGACGTGCCCTCGGGGATCGGCGCGCCCTCAAGTTGCGCCGTTTTGCCGAATCGGCTGACTCTTGCATCGCCCAGGTAAACAGCTTCGTAGCCCAATAATTCTTGAGTCACAGGATCTTTTAGCGCCTTACCGGGACGGAACACTTGCCATTTGATGCCTTGGTCCTCACGAATACCGGCGGCATAAGCACGATTGCCCGCGCCGACAATGACCCGTTCGTCCTCAGTCGCAACAATGCGCGGCGCATCTTGCAATGCACCTTCCTCAATCACCAGCGGCACAGTCAGGAAAGGGCCAATCACTTTGGCCGGGATCGATGGAATGGCCTGTGCGATTTTTTCAACGCGAATCTGCGGCGATAGCTTGACGATACCGCCCGTTGCGCCATTGTCTCCAAGCGACAGGCGCGGGTTGCCATTCGCATCAAAGGTCAGCTTGATAACATCGCCCGGATAAATCCAGTGCGGATCGCGAATTTGGCTGCGATTCATGTTCCAGATTTCGGGCCAGCGCCAAGGTTCCTTTAAAAATTTAGCAGAAATCCCCCATAACGTATCGCCTTTAACCACGGTGTAAGTGTTGGGCGCGTTTTCCGCCAGTGCCAATGGGCGTTTGGTAGCGCGCATCGCGGCACGTTTGGCAGGTGCGGGCGCGGCAGGGACCGCCGCAGGAGCGGTCGCGGTGGCCGCGCTGGGTGCAGTGGCGGCGGGGGTGGTTGTCGACGTTTGCGCCACCGGCACCATTGCCGGGGCTGTCGTTGCCTTTGCCGCCGCTTTTGATTCGGTTGCGGCGGAGGGCACACCTTGGGCCAACACAATGTGGGGAACAAATCCCGATAAAGTCAGGACTAAGAGCAGGGTCTTGGTATTTTTCATGGCCGGTCTCGCTCAATACGGCTACTTAATGAGGTACAAGAGGAGCAACATGACCATTACGATCTATCGCTTGCTGCCTCACATAGCCCCCCAAAGTACCCGCAGGATTATTTTCAGATTTGCTCGCGGATTTGCTAGTTTCAACGACTTCCACTAGACTTAGCAGCTAGTGATACGTCTTAAAGTTAAAGTATTCTCTGAAGATTCTGCACTTAATTTATTCAATTCGCAAGCAATTATGGCCACCCTGGACGTTCTGACATTCCCTGATCCCCTCCTCCACCGCACTGCGGAGGCCGTCAAAATAATCGACAACAAAGTCAAAAAGCTGGTCGACGACATGGCAGAAACCATGTACGACGCTCCCGGTATTGGCCTTGCCGCTACGCAGGTGGGAGAGCTTAAGCGAATCATGGTTATTGATATTTCTGAAGAGAAAAATCAACTCCGTGTATTCATTAATCCTGAAATCATCAAAAAAGAAGGCACTGCCGTCAATGAAGAAGGTTGCCTTTCAGTGCCCGGGTTTTATGACAAGGTAGAACGCGCTGAAACGGTGATGGTGACGGCGCTTGACCGAGAGGGACAGCGATTCACCATCAATGCTTCTGGTTTGCTGGCAGTATGTATTCAGCACGAAATCGATCACTTGGATGGCCACGTCTTTGTTGAATATTTATCGCCACTCAAAGCGAATCGAATCAAGAACAAACTGGTAAAACGCCAGCGCGAATTAGAGCGTGAGATGGATATTTCTACGCCGCGTCGCCGGGTTGCCTCGGTTCGCGCCTAGCAGCGTCTCGGACCTTAAGAATTGCTGCTAAAAACGAAGTGAACAATAGCTGACTTTTTGGCTTTCGAGTCATTAGCTTTCTGGCTGGAAAACGTGCGAACAAATGCACCTTAGCCACACCACTTTGCCGGCTATTTACTTCAAGCTAGTCAAGCAAATACGTAGTTTGAAGGTGAGCGTTTTTTCTTTTATTCCCCTGCTTCCGCAAACGCGCCGGCACCTTTGCCGGCGTTTGCATTTTGTTGGCACTTGCATAACCATCGATTAGATTTCTATGCGACTCATTTTTGCAGGAACGCCGCCATTTGCGGCCACCGCGCTTCACGCGATCCATGACGCTGGACACGAAATAGTGTTGGTGCTCACTCAGCCTGATCGGCGATCCGGACGTGGGTTACGCTTGATGCCAAGCGCTACAGCAGAGGCAGCACTAAAGCTCGGCTTAAAAATTGAGAAGCCGCACACATTGAAAAGCGCCGACGTGCAAACGATGCTCAAGACTTGCGGCGCTGATGCCGTGATTGTCGTCGCCTACGGCCTCATTTTGCCGCAAGCCGTACTCGATATTCCAAAGTTTGGCTGCCTCAATATTCATGGTTCGCTGTTGCCACGCTGGCGCGGCGCGGCACCGATTCAGCGGGCCATTGAAGCGGGGGATCGCGATACGGGCATCGCCATCATGCAGATGGACGCCGGCTTGGACACGGGTGCGATTTTGCTGGAGAAACGCTTGCCGATCGCGCCAGACGATACCAGCGCGACTTTATTTGCCAAACTTTCAATTTTGGGCGCCAGCGCTATCGTTGAAGCGATTTCACAGATTGAGGTATTGGTGCCTCGACCACAAGGCGTCGAGGGAATAACCTACGCCAAAAAAATTGAGAAATCAGAGGCGCGAATCGATTTTTCTCTACCTGCTGTCGTTATAGAGCGAAAAATACGGGCACTTGATCCTTTCCCCGGCTGTGATGTTGCGTTCGGAACCCTCGGAGGATCATTAAGCTCAGGCGACGAAAAACACATGCTAAAAATTTGGCGTGCGACAGTCATCCCAGAAATATCTAAAGCTCCGCCTGGAGCAATCGTCAAGATAAATTCGCAATCACTTCACGTGAGCTGCGGCGATAATCTGCTATCAATTCAAACTGTGCAAAAACCCGGCGGCAAACGACTCGCCATCGCCGACTATTTACGCGGCCTCAGCAGCGCGGCAGCCACACACACTCACCCCAAAGTCGGAGATATTTTCACGTGATTTCAATTCAAGTAGCCAGCGCAGAGGTGGTCGGGCTCGTCCTCGGCGGCAAAAATCTGGACCGCGTGCTCGACACGATCAGCACACCCAAAAAGCCGCTCACGCCGAACGAGCGCTCGGCGGTTCATTCAATTTCATTTGATACGCTGCGTCATTACGGCCTCATTTCGTCCCAGCTAGAATTGCTGCTGTCGACGCCGATCAATGATGCTCCGGTGCGCCATTTATTGCTGGTGGCGTTGGCGCAATTACAGTTCTCCAAAGCGAGCGACCACGCTATTGTTGACCATGCGGTCACCGCCACCGAGACGCTCGGGTTCCCGCGTGCGAAACCGTTGGTCAATGCGGTGTTGCGTAACTATTTGCGCACACCTGACAAATTCAAACGCGAGCGATTCAAAACTGATCTAGCGCTCTATGATTTCCCGCGTTGGTGGACCGAGCGGCTCAAACGCGAATTACCGGACAGTTGGGACGATGTACTGCTATCGGCAGCTGAACACCCGCCCATGGGCTTGCGGGTCAACGCTCGACGCGGCACGGTTGCCCAATATCTGGCCAAGCTGGCCGCCGCAGGCATGTCTGCCGAGGCGCGTGGTGGGATGGCGATAGAACTTGCAAAACCGGTTTCAGTGCATGACCTGCCTGGCTTTAGAGACGGATTCGTTTCGGTGCAGGATGAGGGCGCGCAACATGCCGCAAATTTACTGGGGGCAAAAGATGGCATGCGCGTGCTGGATGCATGTGCCGCACCGGGCGGCAAAGCGGGGCATATTTTGGAACTTGCGAATGTCGATTTGACCGCTATCGACAGCGACAAGCAACGGCTGAAGCGAGTCCAAGAGAATCTGGACCGACTAAAATTCAAGGCGACGCTCAAAAACGCGAACTCGGCCGAAATTGAAACCTGGTGGGACCAAAAACCATTTGACCGGATTTTAGTAGATGTGCCCTGTTCCGGCTCTGGCGTAACGCGTCGTCATCCAGACATCAAATGGCTGCGCCGCGAAACCGATTTGGGCAGCTTTGCGCGGCAACAGGCGCGCCTGTTGGCTTCACTCTGGAATTGCCTTAACGTTGGTGGTAGATTGCTGTATGTGACTTGCTCCGTTTTTCGTGCCGAAAATCAGGATATTGCGACACAGTTTCTGAGCGCCACACCCGATGCGAAGGCAATTGATATCGCTGCGCTGCTTAATGTTTCTGCTGACGCGGCTATGCAAAACACAGTGAAAATGGTGGCGGCAGACAGTGGCGCCATGCCCGCCATCGAAAACGGCCAACTTCTCCCCAACTCACATCGCGACGGTTTTTATTACGCCTTATTTCAAAAAGAGGCAGCGCCCACCAGCGCTAAAGCCACCAAAAAATCCGCTTAGCTGCGCACTAGGCGTCCTGTCCGCCATGCATTCATGCTGACGTTGGCAAAACCGCGCGTCGCGCCGTTGACACGATGGCAAGCGCTCGCCTGTATGGGGCTTTTCATACTGTCTTGCGGCGTGGCGTTTGCAGCGGATGACGCCACTATTCGCGACGCTAAATTGGAAGCTACCGACGACGGCTATCAGCTTAGTGCGGACATAGATTTTCAGCTGACCAGCTCGATGCTGGAAGCGGTGCGCAAAGGCGTGCCGCTCTATTTTGTCGTTGAGTTCGAGCTCAGCAAGGGGCGCTGGTATTGGTTTGATCAAGGCGTGGTCAAAGCGTCGCGTGATCGTCGGGTGAGCTATGCGCCCCTGACCGATCAGTACCGAATTGCAGTGTCGGGCGTTTCACAAACAGTAGCGACGATTGAAGACGTGCAGCGTCTGTTGTCGCGGGTGCGTTCCTGGACGGTGTTGCAGAAAGGGCGTTTAAAACCTGGCGAAAAATATGACGCCGCGGTTCGTTTCAGGCTGGATAACGCGCAGCTGCCAAAACCATTTCAGCTCGATATTCTCGCTTCGAAGGACTGGAATCTGTCATCCGATTGGTACCGCTGGACAGTAACCGGAGAGGGCAAATGATCCAGCGCGCTATTATTTTTGTCTGCATGGTAATCGGCGTGTTGCTCATTACGCTGATGTTCCGCGCGAGCAGCAACAACACATTTTTGGGCGAATACTACACTTGGCTATTTGGCCTCGGCGTGGCTCTCACCGCAGGATTATTATTTCTGATCGCCTACCAAATTTTCTCACTGGTGCGCAAACTCCGCGCCCGCGTTTTTGGCTCAAAACTGGCGCTACGGTTGATGGCGGTGTTTGCGTTGATGGCCATGATTCCTGGCGGCCTGGTGTACGGGATATCGGTGCAGTTCTTGAATCGTTCCATTGATTCCTGGTTTGATGTGCCTGTCGATAAGGCATTGAATGCCGCACTGAGCCTGAGCAAAGGTGCACTTGAAGGTGCATTGATTGAGCTGTCGCGCTCCGCCCGGGAAGCCGCGGCAAAGGTTGCGTTGGGTGAGACCGACTACACCGATACATTGAAAAAAGCGCGCAGCGCAGCTGCTTTCGATGAAATTTCACTATTCGCGGTGGACGGTACACCGCTCGGCTCGGCGTCGGCGGCCGGGGGTGCCTCAGACCTTCAGAAGTCATCTCCGCCCGCAGCACTTTTTGCCGACAAACCAACGCCGCAAGAACTGCGCGATGCCGATTTGGGCATCCCGGTGCAAGCGATAGAAACCGTAGCAGAACGTGGCTTCCTGTTGCGAGCGGTCGTCGCCGTGCCCAACGTTTTGTCTCGGGCCTCTCCGTTGCCCAGCACCGAACGGCGGCGAGTCATTCAGGTGGTTCGAGCCGCCCCCAAACTGATGACCGCAGATGCGCAGACCGTTGAAGCAGGCTTTAACGACTACGCGCGTTTGGGCTTGCAACGAAGCGGCTTGAAACGTTTATTCGCGTTAACGCTAACGCTGGCCATGCTGCTCACGCTTTTTTCGGCATTGGCAATTTCCTTTCTGCTTTCCGAGCGGTTGGCGGCACCGTTATCTGCGTTGGCGGAATCTACCCGCGCCATCGCCCGAGGTGATTTTTCGAAGCTGAATCCGGTTAAGAGCCGCGATGAATTCGGTGTGCTCACGCAGTCGTTTAACACCATGACCCGGCAATTGGGCGAGGCGTCGGACGTGGTTGCACGAAAGCAGCAGGAACTCGAAAACGCCAATACCTACCTCGAATCCATTTTGGGGAACCTGACGTCTGGCGTGATTACGCTTGACGAGCGCTGGTACGCAAAAACCATCAATAAAAATGCGCAGGATATGCTGGGATTCGACCACATAGCGTTCAAAGGCGTGAAGCTTTCTGACTGGGGAGAGACACAGCCCAGACTTGCGCCACTCATTGCGGAGATCAGAGCCCAACTGCAGCTCGGTCGCGATAAGCCGTGGGAACACCAAATCATCTTTGATGGTCCACTTGGACGGCGCACGTTGCTGGTGCGTGCGACCAAACTACCCGCCACTATCGATTCGGGTTTTGTGTTCGTATTTGACGATATTACGGGGCTGATTCAAGCGCAACGCGACGCTGCATGGGGCGAAGTGGCGCGGCGATTGGCCCACGAAATCAAGAATCCGCTGACACCGATTCAGCTCTCCGCCGAGCGGCTGCAAATGAAGCTGGCCGCCAAGCTCGAGCCGGCGGATCGAGATATGCTGGCGCGCTCAACCAGTACGATTGTTGCTCAGGTCGGCGCGCTCAAAAGCATGGTCGATGACTTCGCGTTGTATTCACGCAGCTCGCGGCTGACACCTGTGCCATTGCGATTCAACGAACTGGTGCGCGATGTGCTTGTGCTTTATGAATCCATGAACGTGGAAATTGACCCGCAACTGGAACCCGACCTGCCGCTGATGATGGCCGACCCCGCGCTGCTTAGACAAGTGCTGCATAACGTTATCCAAAACGCATTGGATGCGTTAACCGGCATGGCAGCGCCGCGCATCACCATTCAGACAAAAATAGTCGGCGAAATGATCCATCTGGTGGTGGAAGACAATGGCAGTGGCATCAAGACAGATGTCAAAACGAGAATTTTTGAACCTTACGTGACCACCAAGCCCAAGGGCACGGGATTGGGTTTGGCGATTGTGAAAAAGATTATTGAAGAGCATCGCGGCCGTATCAGCATCAGCAACGCCGCGTTGCAGGGTGCCCGCGTGGACATTATGTTGCCCATTAACGGTATTAGCAGTGCTGCGAGCGTGATCAATGCGACAGGCGAAGACGGCAGTCGCGGCGTGGCGGCGGCAAGTTGATGGCACAAAATCAAAACGCACGCACATGAATCGATTTCGTCATAAATCTGCTGCAAGCGCATTAGCCGTATCATGAAGCCAAGTTGAGGTGTAAAGCATGTCTGCAAATAATATTTTGGTGGTCGATGATGAAATCGGCATCCGTGAGTTGCTATCGGAAATTCTCAAAGACGAAGGCTTTGATGTGAGGTGCGCCGAAAATGCCGCAACCGCACGCGCCATGCGTCGCGCCGCCCGCCCTGACTTGGTGTTACTCGACATCTGGATGCCGGACATGGACGGCATCTCATTGCTGAAGGAGTGGGCGTCCACCGGGCAGTTAACCATGCCGGTCGTGATGATGTCCGGTCACGGCACGATTGAGTCGGCCATCGAAGCCACGAGAATCGGCGCATTTGATTTTTTGGAGAAGCCGATCAGTCTGCCCAAGCTGATAGCCACTGTCGGCAAAGCGATTCAAGGTGGACGCATCTCGCCCAAGCCTGGCTTGGCGTTTGAACATCTGGGCCGCGCCAAAATTATGCTGGAATTACGGCAACGCATCGACCAGGTGAGTCGTTTGAAAGTGCCGCTTTTACTGAGCGGCGAGCCCGGCTGCGGCTTTGAACTGATTGCGCGCATGCTCCACCAGCGCAATACCGCTTGGGTAGCTCCTGCCAGCAATGCGTGGCTCGCTGAAAATCCGTTCGCGTCGCTGGCAGAGGCACGCGACGGTGTGTTGTTCATTGAACACATAGAACTGCTGACCCGCAACGAGCAAAAAGGCTTGGCACAGCTCTTGACCAAGCTTGAAAAATTTAACGTCCGCCTGGTCGCTGCGGCCTCCCAATCCATGGTGCCGCTCACCGAGAGCGGCGAGTTTGATGGCGCGTTATTGACACAGCTATCTGGCGTGACATTACGGGTTCCGTCGCTGCGCGAACATCCTGAAGATATTCCTGAATTGGCCGGCACGGTGATGTTGCAAATGGTCGAAGCCAATGAATCGCCGATGCGCCATTTCAGCATTGGGGCACTCAATGCACTCAGGAATCTGGAATGGCCAGGCAATTTGCCGGTACTGCAAAACGCGGTTAAAACGCTGGCGCTGACGGGCCTCAGCACTGAAATTTCGGCAGAGGATGTGGCCAGAGTAGCGCGAGAATTTGGACTGGACGCCGCGAGCAACGCGGCACCTGCGCACGGCATCATCGAATATGAGCTGCCGCTACGCGAAGCCCGCGAACGATTCGAGTTTCAGTATTTTCAGCACCATATCCGGCGCGAGGATGGCAATATGTCGCGCGTCGCGGATAAAGTCGGGCTGGAGCGCACCCATCTTTATCGAAAATTAAAACAGCTTGGAATCCGCCCTTCCGGCAAGACCGAGCAAAACTGAATAAAACTAAACAGGCAGACCGCTTCTGGACTCGGTTAATGCTTCATTGAATTTATGACGCATTGAGTGTCCATCCCTAGCTTTCACCTTAATAAAGACCGCAAACAGCATGATTAAATCCAAAGGCTTAGGCCGTGGCCTCGACGCATTACTCGGCGGCAAAACCGACGCGGCCGCGCCTGCGCCAAGCGAACTTCGCGAGTTAAAGACTTCCGATTTGGTACCCGGTAAATATCAACCGCGCACGCGCATGGATCGCGCTGCGCTAGAGGAACTAGCGCTCTCCATCAAACAGCGTGGCATCGTCCAGCCGATCCTCACGCGGGCCGTCGCCAACGGCAAATTTGAAATCATTGCGGGCGAGCGCCGTTGGCGGGCCGCGCAGATTGCGGGCTTGGCCACGGTACCGGTGCTGGTACGCGAGATTGCGGATGATGCCGCGCTCGGTATCGGCCTGATCGAGAATATCCAGCGCGAAGACCTGAACGCGATGGAAGAGGCCGCCGGCATTTTTCGCCTGATCGAAGAATTCAAACTCACACACGAAGAAGCCGCCCAAGCGGTCGGTCGATCACGCGCGGCGGTGAGCAATCTGCTGAGGTTACTGGAACTGGCAAAACCGGTGCAGGACATGGTGATGGACGCCAAACTTGACATGGGTCACGCCCGTGCGTTGCTCTCGCTGGCGAAATCGAAACAAGTGGAATTAGCGCATCAAATCGTGCACAAAAACCTCAGCGTGCGCGACGCCGAGCGGCTCGTCAAAGCCGAGACCGACCCGCCCAAACCAGCCAAAACCACGCTAAGCGCCGATAGCGATACCCGTCATTTGGAAAACGATCTCGCCGAAAAGCTAGGCACACGCGTCTCAATCAAAGCCGACAAAAAGGGCAAGGGTTCGCTGACCATTGCTTTTTTGGACTATGAGCATTTAGACGGGATTTTGGAGCGAACCAAACTCAAGTAACGCAGGATTGATTTAGAAAAATTTATAAACCCTAGTGCTGGAGCGGCTTTACAAGCATTTATAGCCGTGAACCCGCTCTAATGCTAGGGTTTAAAATTGACGTTGTTGAGTCGGCCTAAAACTTGTACACGACGCCAATCGCATACAGGTTAACGTCAGTCTTGCCGCCGGTGAAATCGTTGCCGAGCTTGGTGTAGCGTGACCAATCGCCGCGCACCGAGACATTTTTGTTGATGTTATAGCTGGCGCCTGCGCCGTAGCTTAATTTGGTCTGTCGACGTTCCTGGATGTCACCACCAGTCACCGTAATCACTGAGCCTCGGCCCATATAAGAGGTTCGCGTGTCTGCTGAAAATGCGCC
>JANYGV010000353.1 GCA_025359285.1 Burkholderiales bacterium | reverse complement strand
CGGACGGCTTGATTGCGAAGCAATTGCGCGACATAAAAGATGGTGATATTTTGCTTTGGCATCTTGGCATCTGGTCACGCAAAGAGCCGCTGTATCCCAAGCTTGAAACGTTGATCACCGGTCTCAAAGCCAAAGGTCTCTGCTTCGCTCGGATTACCGATAACCCTCGCTGGAAACGATAAATGTTTGAGTGGATTTCAAATTTGTTTGCGCAACTTCAGCAGCACGTGTTTGAAACGGGTGTGCTGCCAGTGCTCCATGCGATAGGGCTCGGCGGTTACGCGGAACAAGCGTTTGACTGGACGGAATTTTTTCTGATTGGCGCGATTGAAATTACGCTGCTGGCCATTTTTTTGGGCGCGCTTGAAAAATGGCGTCCGCTTGAAAACCATACCGATTCGCACGACAAAAAAATAGATGTGCTGTACACCATGATTCATCGCCTTGGCTTTGTGCCACTGGCGATTTTTTTACTGCTGCTGCCGGTCGTTGATGGTCTTGATGGTTGGCTGCGAATGCAAAATATTATTCCGCCCAAGCTCGAAGATGGGCTGCCGTTTTTAAACGATTCGCCGTTTCTGAGCTTTATTTTTTACTTGGTCATTCTGGATTTTGTGGCCTATTGGCTGCATCGCGCGCAGCATCAGATTAACCTGTGGTGGGCGTTGCATAGCCTGCATCACTCGCAGCAGCAAATGACATTCTGGTCCGACAATCGCAATCATTTGCTCGACGATATTGTGATTGATGCCGCGTTTGCGCTGGTGGCGTTGTTGATTGGCGTAGCACCTGCGCAATTTGTGGCGTTGGTGGTGGCAGGACGGGTGGTCGAGAGTTTGTCGCATGCGAATGTGCGCCTATCGTTTGGTCGATTCGGCGAATATTTGCTGGTGAGTCCGCGATTCCATCGCGTCCATCATGCGATGGGTTTAGGTCACGAAGGCCAAGCCCGAGGATGCAATTTCGCGGTGTTGTTTCCGGTTTGGGATGTGCTGTTTCGCACCGCTAATTTTGAGAATGTATATCCGGCAACGGGGGTGCGCGATCAGCTCGAGGGCCGCGACTATGGCCACGGTTTCTGGGCGCAGCAAATGTTGGGGTTGAAGCGCATGGGCGAGGTGTTGTTGTCGCGCGGGCGCTGAACGAGCCACCAAGGTAGCCACCCGACCGCGGCGCAGCCACGACACCGTGGCGCAGCCACTGCACTATAATCCGCGCTTCACTAATCTGCTTGCTTGGGCTCACGATGTCTGCCACTGAGGTAATGGTTTCACCTGTTGCAACGCAGGTTCCTGTCGAAAATATTGCTACCATCGAATCTCTGGATCACGAGGGAAGAGGCGTCGCACACGTTGATGGCAAAGCGATTTTTGTGGCCGGTGCGTTGCCGCGCGAGATCGTGACCTACCAGCCGTCGCGGAAGAAGAAAAACTTTGAGACGGCGACGCTTATTTCAATCAAGCGTGAAGCGGCCGAGCGTGTTCAGCCGCGTTGCAAGTTTTATGAAATCTGCGGGGGCTGCGCGTTACAGCACGCGGATTACACCTTGCAGGTTGCGGCCAAGCAGCGTGTGCTGGAAGATAATCTGGCGCGCATTGGCAAGGTCATACCTGAAACCATATTGCCGCCAATCTACGCCGCGCAGTGGCAGTATCGGCACCGTGCGCGGCTGTCGGTGAATTACGTCGCCAAGAAAGGCGGGGTATTGGTCGGTTTTCGCGAACGTAAATCCAGCTATGTGGCGGATATGCACTCCTGCGAAGTTTTGGCGGGCGGCGTCGGGCAGATGATTGATGCGCTGCGCGAGGTGCTGTCAACACTCGATAAACGTGATCGTATTCCGCAGATTGAAGTCGCCGTGGGCGCTCGTGTCACCGCGCTGGTGCTGCGTCTGCTGGAACCTTTGACGCCAGAGGATGAGGTCGAACTGAAAGCGTTTGCCGACGCCCACCGAGCTGATCGCATTCAGTGGTGGGTGCAGGTCAAAGGCCCGGAAACGGCGGTGCCGTGGTATCCATTGGACGCGCCGGAATTGACCTACGAGTTACCGGAATACGACCTTGAAATTAACTTCCGTCCCACCGAATTTACGCAGGTAAATCACGCCGTGAATCGGCTGATGGTGCAGCGCGCGATGCAGTTGCTCGATCCGCAGCCACATGAAAAAATTGCCGATTTATTTTGCGGGCTGGGTAACTTCAGTTTGCCGATTGCCCGATTGGGGGCGCATGTTATTGGGGTCGAGGGAAGCGAGTCTCTCACGCAACGCGCCAGCGAAAATGCCGCGCGAAATGAGTTGATTGATCGTTCAACTTTCTTCCCCGCCGATTTATACACCGATCAGGAAGCCGCGATGAAGCGTGTGCCAGCAGTCTCAAAAATGCTGATTGATCCGCCGCGTGATGGCGCGCTGGAGGTCTGTAATTTGTTGTCTGCCGAATTGCGTCCTGAGCTGAAACGCATCGTTTATGTGTCGTGCAGTCCCGGCACGCTCGCGCGCGACGCAGGAGTGCTGGTGCACACGCAAGGCTTCACATTAAAAGCGGCAGGTGTGGTGAATATGTTTCCGCATACCGCGCATGTGGAGTCGATTGCGTTGTTTGAGCGGCCGTAGTTCTTTTGGCGCGTTAAGGAAATATCAGTGTGCCGCAAAGGCTTTGTCGAAGGCCCTTTATTGACGGGCATCTTCAAGCAAACAAGCTGAAAAGGCGCGCCAGTGCTAGAGTTTGGCGGCATGTTTCTTTCGCTGCATTGACGTTGCTGACCGAAAAAAACCCCGCACGCGCGGGGTTTTTTATGTTGATTATTCGACCAACAGGATCTCAATCGCGATTGCCGGTCAACACTAACAGCAGATTCAGCAAGTTGGAAAAAATATTGTAAATACTGATGTAAATGCTAAGCGTCGCGCTGATGTAATTGGTTTCGCCGCCGTGCACGATGCTATTGATGGTGTATGCAATGATGAGAGACGAAAACAAAATAAATGCCGCCGAGAGCGCTAATTGCAGCGCGGGCATTTGCAGGAAAATATTCGCAACCACCGCAACCATCAGCACAATCGCGCCGACGAACAAGAATCTCGACATCCCCGAGAGGTCACGTTTTGTCGTCGCTGAAAATGCAGCAAGTGCCAAGAACGTAATCCCTGTACCGCCGCCGGCCACCGCTATCAGCTGCGCACCGTTGCTAAACGACAGCGCCACTTGCAACAACGGCCCCAAAATAATACCCATAAACAAGGTGAAGCCGAGCAGCAGATAAACGCCGACGCTTGAATTCTTGTTTTTTTCAATCGCGAACATCATCCCGTACAACACGGCGAGCAATAAAAGCGAGCTCATAATCGGGCTGGCGCGCATGAAGCTGAAACTTAAATTGGTACCAATAAATGCGCCAATTACGGTCGGGATCATGGTCACGCCGAGCAGTGCATAAGTATTGCGCAGTACCCTGTTTTGCGTGAGTGCGCCGGCGCTATTGAGCGATGGCGTGGTTTGGAGATTAGGTTGCATGACCAGTTTCCTTTCGATGGATAAATACTCAGGCTCACAAGAGCCTAAAATTAAGTATATCGTTAATGTTAGAAAGCAACTAAACGCTGGCGTTCACTTCTGCTTTAGGGCATTTCAATATTGAATGGAGTTTATGAGATGCGCTTCATCAATAGTTGTTGCAGCTTAGCGTGCCATTCGCGGTGCAAGATGATAAAATCTGCGCTTAAGGAGGTGTGGCCGAGCGGTTTAAGGCACTGGTCTTGAAAACCAGCGAAGGCGCGAGTCTTCCGTGAGTTCGAATCTCACCGCCTCCGCCAGATTTTGTTTTTTAGCGGGGCGCATCGTAGGTCAATCCGCCAGATTCTGTTTTTGAAGGTGAATAGTTCTCAAACCCCATGCCGACGATGGGGTTTTTATTTTTCTGCGACGGCGCGTTAAAAGCCAACGGTCGGCTAACTTTTATTTAGAACAGCTGCAGAATTGATGTCGTAACCGATCAAATACCAACATAATTCGTTATGGCAAACCCTGCTGATCGCACGCCCGCGCGCACCGAAATTCCGGC
>JANYGV010000329.1 GCA_025359285.1 Burkholderiales bacterium | reverse complement strand
GCCCAAGCGCGGCAGCGCGGAAGGCAGCGCGGAAGCGGCTGCCATGATTGAAAAAGAACTCGCTCGCTGCCTTGACGAACAAACGCCAATCAGCGTTGGCAACAGCGGCCGAATTTCGCGCCAGGTAAAACACTTCCCGATTAACCCCGTCATCACGCTAAACCCGTCACGGCACAAACCGTTTTACGATTTATCCATCAGCTGCGCCGATCGCCCCGGCCTGCTCTCCACCATCGCCCGCGTCCTGCTCGCGCACGAGGTGCGCCTGCAAGATGCACGCATCAGCACGCTAGGGCAGCGAGCGGAGGACGTGTTTGTAATTGAAAATGCGCAGCTGGCGGAGATGGGTTTTGCGGGGGAATTGCAGGCTAAGTTAGAGGCGGAAATTCGGCCGGTTTAACACTACATATGACCTATACCGAAATTGAGCATTGGGCTTCCGCGTGGATCGCCTATCAACAAGATCGCGAACATGCCAGCGATCACCATATTTTGTGGTGGGCAGTAGAAAAATTCATGGTGACGATGGATGAATCCGCAAATGCAGAAGATTGTTGGTTAACAGTACTTGCAATCCTGTCACGAAATCCGTCTAACTCAATTATTGCAATGCTAGCTGCTGGACCACTTGAGGATCTAATCCATTTTGCCGGACCAAGGTTCATCGACCGCATTGAACTGGAGGCTTGTTGTAACCCGGCTTTCCAATATTTGCTTGGTGGAGTGTGGCGAAGTAGTTCCCCCGAAATTTGGAAACGCATAGAAGCGGTTCGCAGCGAAATATGGTGATGTCAATGAAACCTCGAAAAAAGCAGTTTTTTCGATTTCTGAGGCATCTCATGTATTAAAAATTCTACGCAACCGCCCTCTTCTCATTCAACTTTAACCACCCCTTAATCACCCGATACAAATACCAAACCAGCACCGCCAGCGGTAGCACCCAGAGAACGATCATGCCGATGCCGAGTGTGGCCAGGCCCAGTATCCAGAACGTGGCCCACGCGAGTATGGCCCACAAAATGCCCCACCAAAAGGTGCGGGATAAGTATTCATAGTGCGAATCGAGCCAAGTACCGCGCACATCGTCGCGTTTTACCAAGCCGATAATCATGGCGACAATCGCGAGCGTCCACATGGTGAACGGCGCCAACGCATGCAGGCCATACATGACGTGGGTGACCGTGATGGATGAGGAGACATCTTTTTCGTTTGCGCTATTTATCCCGTTCGTTCCGTAGGGCTTGGGGCTAGCCGCATCGATGGTTTCAGGCATGCTGATTCTCCTTGAATGTTTGCAACGTGAAATTCAATGATGAACGTTAGTCATCATCGCCCCCGACCAATTCGGGAAACAAGACTTCGGTAAATCCAAACTGAGACATATCGGTCATCCGCATCGGGTACAACACGCCGTCGAGGTGATCGCATTCGTGCTGCACCACTCGCGCATGAAACCCTGACACGGTGCGATCAATCTTGCCGCCATTTTCATCAAAGCCGGTGTAACGCAGCTTGGTCGCTCGCGGCACCACGCCGCGCATGCCGGGCACCGAAAGGCATCCTTCCCAACCATCTTCGACTTCATCACCCAGTGGCGCCAAAACGGGATTTATCAAAACCGTAAATGGGATCGGTGCCTCATCCGGGTAGCGCGCATTGTTTTTTAGCTCGAATATCACCACCTGCACATTTTCGCCAATCTGCGGCGCGGCAAGGCCTGCACCACTGGCGGCGATCATGGTTTCTTTCATGTCGTCGAGCAATGCTTTTAATTCAGGTGAGCCAAATAATTTTTTTGGCCATTTGACGGAGGGCTCCATCAAACTGGGCGTGCCCATTTTTAAAATCGGGCGGATCATTTCGTCTCCGCAATCGGTTCCGCCAGACCGCGCGCATCAATAGGCATGGCGGCGTGCAGGTCAACGGCTTTGGCGAGAATGGTGCGAATTTTTTCCATTCCGACGTTTAACACGGCGTCCGCGTCTTCCAGCTTGATGCCCTGCGCTGACGTCCCGCGTCCGGCGGCGTGGTTCATGGATAGCGCGAGCGTCGCATACGAAAGGCCCAGCTCGCGCGCCAGGCTGGCTTCGGGCATCGAAGTCATACCGACCATTGTGCAGCCATCACGCTCCATGCGATTCACTTCCGCTAGGGTCTCCAATCGCGGTCCCTGCGTGACGCCAAGCACGCCGTTTTCGATGACATTTATATTCACAGCCTTTGCAGCAGCTAAATAAAGCAAGCGCGCCAAATTGCAATACGGAAAAGTAAAATCAATATGCGTGACGGGTTTATCGCCTTCAAAAAAAGTATGTCTACGGCCCGAAGTGTAATCGATGATTTGATCAGGCACGCCAATTTCGCCAGGGCCTAAATTAACCGCCACGCCACCCACTGAATTCACTGCCAATATGCGCGTAACGCCAAGCGATTGCAGCGCCCAAATATTGGCGCGGTAATTCACCTCGTGCGGCGGAATGGTGTGCCCGTAGCCATGACGCGCCAGAAAAATTACGTCGGCTTTGGCTCGTGCGCCAGACGTCGTGATCTCGCCAAACGTTAAATGCCCTGACGGCTCGCCATAGGGCGTGCGCACGATTTCGCGGCGAGTGATTTCGAGATTCGCTAAATTTGTAAGGCCGGTGCCACCGATGATTGCGAGCATGTTTAAACCAGTAAGTTTGGGTAAATTTTTTTGAAGCACAACTATTGGCGGGCTGTTTCAGGCACTTTTGCTTAGGCTAGCCCGCTATTGCACAGGTTTTATGATTTAAATGCGGAAAGACCTACTTCCCTTTGATCGCATAAATCGCTGGCAAATTGCGCCACGCGCCCGACACATCCATGCCATAGCCAAACACAAAGCGATTCGGCACCGTCAGGCCCACATAGTCCGCCACCAAAGGCTTTTTCGCATTGATTTCGGTGCCGTAATCCTTCACGCAGAACACGGCGCAGGTGACGCTAATCGCGCCGTGCTTTTTGACCAAATCAACAATCGCGGCGAGCGTTACGCCCTCGTCCAGAATGTCGTCCAGAATAATGACGTGACGACCCTGAATATTGTCTCGGGGCGCGACCCGCCACGTGAGCTCACTGCCCACTTTTTCGTTGCCATAACGCGATGCCTGCACGATATCAAAATCGAGCGGAAAATCAAGCTCACTCAACAGATGCCCCGTAAAAACCACTGCGCCGCCCATCACTGACAAAATCAGCGGGTATTTATCGACATAATCGCGATTCAATTCGGTCGCCACGCGCGATGTCGCGGCGGCGACTTCGGCTGCTGTAAAAAGCAAATCGCCGCCATTAAGAATTGCGTTTGCTTCGGCAAGTGTGGGCATTATTATTTCCGTGATTTTTTAACGATTTTTAACGCTGCTTTGGATATTAATTTTAAGCCGGGCTTAGATCTTGTCGCGGCAAAATCCTGCGCCGTAAGATGATCTGAAAATGCCTTACCGACTTCCGCATGCTTCATGCCGAGCGCCACGGTCGCTTTCAAATAGCCCAACTTAGAACCACAGTCGTAGCGGGTGCCTTCAAACTCATAGGCAAATACGCTTTCGTGTTTCAGTAACGACGCAATGCCATCGGTGAGCTGAATCTCTTTACCCGCGCCCGCCTGGATTTTTTCCAGCTGATCGAATACACGCGGCGTCAAAATATAGCGGCCCACCACGCTCAGCGTCGATGGCGCATCTTCAGGTTTTGGTTTTTCTACAATGCCGCTCAGCTTCGACACGGTTTTATCCACGCGCTTGGCGTCCACAATTCCATATTGCGACGTATCCTCACGCGCCACATTCATCACGCCCAAGATAGAGCTTTTTTTCTTGGCATATAAGTCGACCATTTGCTTCATCACTGGCGTGGTCGAATCGATCAAATCATCGGCCAGAATGACCGCGAATGGCTCATCACCGACCAAATGCCGGGCACACAAAACAGC
>JANYGV010000302.1 GCA_025359285.1 Burkholderiales bacterium | reverse complement strand
GATGGCGCATCAGCGCTCTATGGTTCGGATGCCATTGCCGGTGTTGTAAACATTATTTTGCGTAAAAATACAGAAGAGGGATCGGTAAACTTTGAATATAATTCTCCTGAAAAATCAGGGGGGCAAAGCCAGAGTTTTAGTGTTTCCAAGGGCTTTGGCAATTTAGACAAAGATGGTTACAACGTATTTGTTTCGTTGTCACATGATGATCAGTCTGATTTGAATGCTAGCGATAGAAAGTTCTCGCGGGACGGCGCTAATCGCCCATTTACTTTTAATGGCGGAAATTATTTATTCCTGAATACGAGTAGCAACACCTCACCAGCCGGCGTGCAGGTAAATTTGAGCGACGGAACAGCCCGCACTTTTTCACCTGACTTTTATGCCAATGGTTCGTGTGGCCCGAATACCTTCCTGCTTCGTAACTACTGTCGTTTTAATTTTTCGTCCACTGTTGAATTGATTCCAGTGTCCCACCGTAATGGTGTCGTTGCCAGCGGAACACTGAAAATCAATAACGATACGCGCGCATTTGTGGATTTACTCTATTCAGATTTTAAGCTGACGTCACGCTATGCGCCTCCGGCACAACCGTTGGCATTGTCAACGTCAAGTCCACTTTATACCCAATTTGTAGTGCCGTATTTAGGCCGATTAGCCGGAATTAACGGCAACCCCGTTACCGCGGCTGACGTAACCCGAGCGAGGATCAACTTGCGGCTTGTCGATACGGGTGGGCGTACTGACGAATATTCATACCTGACAAAACATGCTGTTGCTGGTGTCGAGGGTACAGCGTTTAAATGGGACTATTCGGCTTCATTTACGCAGTCAGAACAAAACATCGTCGACAGCGCGCGTGGTGGTTATGCGAGCCAAAATGCCTTCAACGCGATTATCGCGGCGGGCGCTTACAATCCATTTTTGCCGCCAAGCGCTGCCGGTGCAGCCGCCCTAAGACCAGCGGTTTTGAACTACGCGTTAGATAGCGCGAAGTCAACACTTTCTGCCGTGAATTTAAAGGCTTCACGCGAATTATTTCAAATGGGTGGCGGTGCCTCTGGTATTGGTATTGGCGTAGACTTTAGTCGCCAGGGTTTTAAAGATGACCCCAGCGCCATTCTTCAAACCGCCAACGCGCTACAACCCGACTTTACGGACAGCATTGTCGGTGGTGGTGCGGGCGCTCTACCATTTGACAGCTCGCGTAAAGTCATTGGAACCTTTGCCGAACTCTCATTGCCAGTTCTTAAATCTTTAGAATTGACCGGTTCCGTTCGTTATGACAGTTTCTCAAAAGTCAGCAACAAACGGGGCTTTGACGTTAATGGAAATCCAATCGGTTCAATCGACCAAGGTATTTCTAGCAACGCTGTTACTTATAAGACAAGCTTTAGGTTTCAGCCATTGCCAATTCTTCTGTTCCGCGGCTCATATGGCACCGGATTCCGAGCCCCATCGCTTGCGGACATCTCTAGCCCTGTGCAGTTCAACGGCTCAACGGGATTCTACGATTGTCCGTTTAAAGCGCCTGATCCGCTAGCCGCCGGATGCCAACCCCCCGCCACGGAATATGACGCACTTACTGGCGGCAATTCAACCAACGGCGCTAACGCCTTAAAACCAGAGAAGTCAAAGCAATATACCGTTGGCTTCCGAGTGGATCCGATTCCGGCGATTTCTTTGGGCGCTGATCTTTGGCAAGTAAAGCTGCGTGACACCTTAACCACAGTTGACGAAGGCATCGCTTTTAGAAATGCGAGTGCATATCGCTCATTGTTTAGTGTGGTGGTTGACCCCATAGGTAACTTCCCAACCCTTGGGTTCTTGTCAGCGCCCATCAACTTGGCCAGCTCGAAATACTCTGGTATTGATTGGGACGCGACATTTAGAATCACAACGCCGTATGCGCCTGTTTCGTTGCAGTGGACAGGCACTTATATGACGAAAGCGGAGAATGACTTTCCGGGCGTTGGTACCCAAACGAGCCTCGGTAAATACGGTCCTGATGATAATGTTATTTTCCGTATTCAATCGCGCGTTTCTGCGTCAGCCAAGTTTGGAGCGTTTTCGCACGCAATCTCTGCAAACTATAAGTCGGGTTATATAGACCAGCCAGTAGCTGCGGGTGACGCATTAATTTTTGCGTTGAATCCGGATGGTTCGCGCGGTGCTGCAGTTGATTTAGTGGGCCGCCGTGTTGCTTCGTATACGACGTTTGATTACCAAACACGTTTTGATGCTTCCAAAGCGCTGCAATTCACGTTTGGTATAAAAAACTTGTTTGATCGCAACCCGCCGTTCTCGACCCGCTTCGGTCCTGGACCAAACTCTGCAGGCTATGATGCGCGCTATACAGACTCATTTGGGCGTAGCTTGTATATTAGAGTTGGTTATAAATTCTAATGAGGCGTTTGGCATAAAAGGCGACACCACTAAAAACCCCGGCAAATTGCCGGGGCTTTTGTTTTTCAGTTCGAATATTACGTAAAGACAAAACTATCTTTTGTTTATTAAACAAATCCGAGAGCGAGTGTAAGTTTTTAAGTTTTCACGCTCTGCCAACAGAATCGATTGCATCCCGCACTATTTACGTGCACTAATAAATTTAAGGAAACATATCCTCGCCGCCTCGGACGCAAGCAAATAGCATGTGTAGATAACTTTTTTGTTCCCTAGCCTATCCTTGCGCATCCGAATAACCACGACAATATATCCGTAGCGTTTGCTAGATGACAATTTTCTCAAATATCCGCCGCGCGGCAATGGCATCTCCGTTAGTAACGCGTTGCTACCTGATTCGGCAGGTGCGCGCGCCAAGCAAAGATGTTGTTTGCATATTGATAGGTAATTTGTTTATGATAGTTTTATTGGCAAGAAAAATACGCTATGGAAGCAACAAATGCGCGGCGAATCTGGGGGACCGAAGCAAGTTCATCGGAGGTAGCGCGTTACCTTATTCGGTAATTTTTTCGAGCAAGTAATTTTGATCCATCAAATGTTTCATTTCCGTAGTAAAGTTACAAGCCGTTTTGACTACAGGTGATTTGGTCTCGCCAGATTACTGCACCTGCGGAAAATACAATATATACTCTCGCCTTTATTTCAAAGCCGTCACATCGGCTTTGGATGCCCGTAAATTATTGCATGTGGAGGTAGTTGAATGGGTTACGCAGAGCAACAACGCCAGCCTGGCAAACACGCAGTTGGCATCGGTGTTGTCATTATTTTGCACATCTTATTGGGCTGGGCACTTGCATCGGGACTGGCCAGCAAGGCCGTCCGCATCATCTTGCCTGAGACTGAAGCCGTAATTATCGTGGACAAACCAAAACCACCACCCCCGCCGGTAGAACCTCCCCCACCGCCGAAGCAAGTCGTGGTGATGCAAACCTTTGTGCCACCGCCTGAAGTGCAAATTCAGCAGCAGGCGCCGCCACCTGTTATACAAAATACAACCGTGGTTGCTCCACCTGTATTCGCGCCACCGACGCCACCCGCACCGCCTGCACCTATCGCACCCCCTGCGCCAGTAAGTGTTGGTATTGCATGTCCAAATTCGCAGCAGATTCGAGCTGACATCAAATATCCGACCCAAGCGCGTAAAGACGCACTACAGGGAGAGGTATTAATTGAAGCTACCGTGGGCGCTAACGGGGAGATTAAAGATGTTGAAGTCATATCTTCGTCAAACAGAGCGTTTAATTCTGTATCAATAAATTCCGTTCGTCAGTTTAAATGCAATGCACAAGGACGAGATGTTCGCGTGCAAGTACCGTTCTCATTCAAAATAACCGATTAATTTGTTAGATAAAGCTTGGTAGGGCAGTAAACTGTCCAGTAGGTTTCAATTGGTAGCGGATAATTTCTATTTCATTTTCTGTCACATGTTATTTTCATTGGAGGCATCATGGCTTTAATTAAACGTATCTCCGCACTGCTGGTTGCGGCAGTCATTTTCAGCGCGCCCGTAGTGACGACAGTCGTTTCCCTGCAATCCGCACCCGCCGCCGCGCAAACACCTGCGCCGGATGCAGCAAAGCCTGCTGAAGCCGCACCTTCACCCGCAGCCGCAATGACCGCACCGGTCGCAGCACCGGCTGCTGCAAGCGAAGGCTTGGGCATGAAGGCAATCTGGGACAAGGCCGATATGGTCGCCAAGTTTGTATTGTTCATTTTGATAGTGATGTCGATGGGTAGCTGGTACATCTTGATCGTAAAATTCTTTGAACAGCGTCGCCTGATGAAAGAATCAAAAGCGGCGACAGAAACCTTCTGGAACGCGGGTTCACTATCTCAAGGCATGAGCACCCTGCACGAAGATAGCGCTTTCCGTTTCATCGCTGAGGGCGGCTTGAAAGCAACTGAACGTCACAGCGGTTTGATGGGCGATGTGGACTTCAATACCTGGGTGACTATGTCCATTCAGCGCGCGACCGATAATGTCAATAGCCGTTTAGGCGATGGCCTGGCTTTCCTGGCGACAGTCGGTTCTACATCACCATTTGTAGGTTTGTTTGGTACGGTTTGGGGTATTTATCACGCGCTGGTCGCCATTGGTCAATCGGGCCAATCATCTCTCGATAAAGTCGCCGGCCCAATTGGCGAATCACTGATCATGACGGCTATCGGCTTGGCCGTTGCCGTGCCTGCTGTGTTGTCTTACAACTGGTTAATTCGCCGTAACAAAACGGCGATGGAACAAGTCCGCGCATTCAGCTCAGACCTGCATTCTGTATTGATGAGCCAAGGTAATAAAGCCAAATAATTGTCTGCGGCTGCGGCCGACGATTTATCTATGCCGTTTCGTCAACATCGCACATTGGCTGCCATGATGACGGAACGGCCAGAACCATAAGCAGGAGTTTTAAATGGCAATGAACATAGCTTCAGATGGAGATGATGACGAAGTAATTTCGGCCATTAACACCACGCCTTTGGTGGATATCATGTTGGTGCTGTTCATCATCTTTTTGATTACGTCTCCGGTCGTGCTGCAAACCTTAAAGGTCAAACTGCCTGACGAGAAAAACGTGGTAACCGTCACCAAGCCCGAGAATATCGTTATTTCGATAGGCAAAGATGGTGACATTTATTGGGATATGCAGCTCATTACAGATACGGATGCGCTGTTTGAAAAGATGAAAGTTGCGGCTGTTAAAAAACCACAACCGGAAATCCATATCCGTGGTGATGGTGATGCGCGCTATGAATCTGTTGGCCGTGTCATTTACACCGCGCAGCGTGCCAGCATCTTGAAAGTCGGGTTTATCACTCAAGCGCCACCGCTCAATCAATAAACACCGGCATTGCAGCCTGATCGCGGCGATCTAAATTTAGATTTAAGCACTTTGCGTCACTGTAAAAACCACGTCGCATAAAGGATAAAAGTATGAGCATGAACGTAGGCTCTAGCGATTCTAGTAAGGAAGCCGCGCCAATGATGGAAATTAACACCACGCCGCTTATCGACGTGATGTTAGTGTTAATTATTATGATGATTATCACGATTCCACCGCAAACCCATGCTGTGAAACTGAATATGCCGATTCCCAATGCGGCGCCGCCGCCCCCGGTCGAACCGGTAGTAGTTCAGGTTGACATTGATTTTGACGGCACCGTTTTGTGGAATGCGGTTCCCGTTTCAGGTCGTCAGGAACTCGAAACGAAAATTAAAGAAATCGTGGCCCAACCGATTCAGCCTGAGTTTCACGTGCGCCCTAACAAACTGGTGCAGTACAAATCAGTGGCGATGGTAATGGCATCCGCGCAGCGCCTCGGCGTCACCAAGCTGGGCATTGTCGGTAACGAACAGTTCGTCAAATAGTTACCTGAACATTAAACGCGGCTGCTTGCCGCGTTTATTGTTGATTGATTTGCTTCGTATCCGCCTGCATATCGTTTGTATTCCTCTCGTATCCGCATCGACTCACACTATCGGCGCTTGAGGTACATTCAACATTCATCAAGGGTGTACATTAGATTTTCCGACACAGTACCGGTCATCTGAACGTCCATCAACTTCGTTTAATCGCTAATCATGTCGTTTTGTCCTCTGTTTCTGGGAAATTAATTTATGACTAAAACCGATTTTTTTCAGAGCGCACGTGTCGCCATCGCGGTTGCTACTATCGCTGCTGGAGCCTCGGTGGCAGGCTTATCAAGTTCGGTAGCCCACGCTCAAGCGTTTAGACCCGAAATCGGTAAACCGTTACAAGCTGCGCAAGACCTGATGCGCGCCAGCAAATTCAAAGACGCACTAGCGAAAATTCGTGAGGCTGAATCGGCACCCAACCGCACTCCCCAAGAGAACTTTGTGATCGACAGCATGCGCGGATCCGCCGCGTCAGGTGCGGGTGACAGTGCCACGGCAACACGTTCGTTTGAAGCAGCCGTAGCTTCAGGCAAAGCGCCAGCGGCCACGCAGTTAAAAATGATTGAGGCTTTGGTCGGTATGCACTACAGCGCTCGCGACTATCCCGCCGCGATTCAATGGGCAACTCGTTACGCCCGCGAAGGCGGCAGTGGCGGGCAGACACGTACATTGCTGATCCAAGCCTATTTTCAGAGCGGTGACTTCGCGAACACCGCGAAAGAGTCTTTAGCCGATATTCAAGCCGACCAGAAAGCGGGGCGCACGCCTTCAGAGGAGAAGTTGCAGCTATTGGCTAACGCTTATCTGCGCCAGAAAAATTCCTCAGGCTACATTTCAACCATTGAGAAGCTGCTCAACTATTATCCTAAAAAATCCCTTTGGGCTGATGTGGTTTCGCGCCTGCAGAACAAGCCTGGATTCTCTGATCGGCTATCTCTGGATGTCTATCGTATTAAATTCGCAACCGGCAACCTGACCACGCCTAGCGACTACATGGAAATGGCGCAGCTTGCGCTTCAAGCCGACTACCCTGCAGAAGCTAAAAAAATTGTTGATGAAGGTTATAAAACAGGGGTTCTGGGCAAAGGCGCAGAAGTGGACCGCCAAAAACGATTGCGTGACCTGACTGAAAAACAAGTCAGTGAAAATCAAAAGTCGATTGCGTCTGGCAAAGAAGAAAACGAAGCTAACGCTGCCAGAACCGGGGATTCGCTGGTTACGCTGGGATACAACTTTGTTATTAGCGGACAGGCTGCAAAAGGCATCCCGATGATTGAAGCAGGGATCGCCAAGGGCGGGCTCAAACGTCCAGAAGATGCCAAACTATTATTGGGCATTGCGCTCATTCAGTCTGGGCAAAAAGCCAAAGGTATTCAAACACTCAAATCGGTTCAGGGCACCGACGGCACCAGCGATTTGGCCAATCTTTGGGTAATTTTTGCGCAAAAGCAAAGTGCCGCGTAGATAGCGTTGACCGTCATAGCTTATGATTGGTAACTTTTCATACTTCTCAGGCCCTGTGCAAGATAGTTGATTTTTAACTGCGCGCGAGACCACACCTAAAGTCATTACCGTAAAGTCGAATGAAGCAGTATCAAGCGTTAATGCGCCATGTACTAGAACATGGTGTCAAAAAATCAGATCGTACCGGTACCGGGACTATTTCGGTGTTTGGTTATCAGATGCGCTTTGATTTGAGCGAAGGATTTCCGCTCGTTACCACCAAAAAAATGCACCTTAAATCGATCATTCATGAACTGCTCTGGTTCTTGAAAGGCGAGACCAACGTTAGCTATCTTAAACAAAATGGCGTCACGATTTGGGATGAATGGGCCAATGCGAACGGTGAATTAGGTCCCGTTTATGGCTACCAGTGGCGATCATGGCCGACCCCCGATGGCGGGCACATTGACCAAATTAGTGAACTGATGTCGCAGCTCAAAAGCAATCCGGACTCACGTCGCCTGATTGTATCTGCATGGAATGTGGCTGATATTTCTAAAATGGCACTCGCGCCATGCCACGCATTTTTTCAATTTTATGTTGCTGACCGGAAGCTGTCCTGCCAGCTATATCAACGCAGCGCAGACGTATTCCTTGGCGTGCCTTTTAATATTGCCTCTTACGCGCTCCTGACGATGATGATTGCCCAAGTTGCGGGGCTCAAAGTAGGCGATTTTGTACACACGCTCGGCGATGCGCACCTTTACGTCAATCATGTCGACCAAGCGAGAGAGCAGCTGTCTCGCGAATGCCGCGCATTACCCAAAATGACGCTTAATAGCAAAGTAGATAGTATTTTTGATTTTCGTTTTGATGATTTTGTATTGAGCGGCTACGAACCGCATGCCGCCATCAAAGCGCCCATCGCGGTTTAGCGCTCAATATCGCTGACTATGCTGTCACTCATTGTTGCGGTCGCAAAAAATCGCGTTATTGGCTATGAAAATAAAATGCCGTGGCATTTGCCTGCCGAGCTGGCGTATTTCAGACGGATCACCACGGGACATCCGATCATCATGGGCCGTAAAACGTTTCAGTCGATTGGCCGGCCACTACCGGATCGACGAAATATCGTAGTAAGCCGAAACGCCACATTTGCAGCCGAAGGTATCGACGTATCCACTTCCCTTGAAAAAGCGCTCGGGCTGTGCTCTGCCGACGATCCATTTGTAATTGGCGGGGCGACGCTTTATGCTGAAGCGCTCGGTGCAGCGGATCAACTTTACATTACAGAAATTGATGCTGACTTAAAGGGCGATACTTTTTTTCCTCTGATCGACGACCTTATTTGGGAGGAACAATCTCGTGAAGTCCGCCCGAAAGATGAAAAGAACATCTTTGATCTCGCCTTCGTCGTTCTCCGTCGTCGCAAAATACGATCAATATAAACGCAGGATGATAGCGCTTACTCCGCTATACAGCGTTATTTAATGCCGCTTTCCGATTAAGCGCTGGCGAAAATCACCGATGTGGCCTAGCAACGAAACACTGACCGCCAGGGCAACCCATCCCCATTCAGCGCCCACCAAGGCACCACGAACGGCCAGCACCAAGCAGCTGCCTGGAAGCAACATCCAAAATACTGCTAACGGCGGCAGACCGCGCCTGGTTTTGAAGAAATAGGCCAAAAGACAAACAGCCTCGACCAGCATAAATATCAACATCACGTCGGCAATTAATCCTGTTGTAAATAATTTACTCATCACTAGGAACGGCGCTTTTACTGGCTTTTTCTGAGATAGTTAACTTTCGCCGCGCACGCCCAAGCGCTATTGCGACCATCACGATAACAATAGGGATTGCTACACCCACCGCGACTTCCGGTTGGATGGGCACTCCCGCCGCTTGTAACGCTTTTGCGCCATAGCCAACAATACCGACAACATAATAAGTGATCGCTGCAATGGAAAGCCCCTCCACTGTCTGTTGCAGCCTCAATTGCAAGCGCGCTCGTCGCTCCATTGATGCGAGTAATGCCTGATTTTGTTTCTCCCGCACAATATCGACGCGGGTGGATAGAAGACCACTGGTTTGGGCGATACGCTCCGACAAATCACGCAAACGCTGCGAAACAGTAGCACTCGTTGCGACCGCAGGTGCCAGTCGACGGGTCATGAACTCGTTGATCGTCTGCATGCCGGGTAACCGCCGTTCACGCAGCTCACCGATTCGCGTAATCACCAGCTCGTAATAGGCGCGGCTGGCACCAAAACGAAATTGACTGAACGCCAGCGCACTTTCGACTTCAGCAGCAAGTTTTATCAGATCCGACAATTGCGCTTCGTCACTGCCGGAACCGCTCGCAATGGCCTCGGTCACGGTCGACAGCGCCCGCTCTATCGCCAGTGCCTGAGGCGCCTGTTTGCGGGCAATTGGCAGCGCCAGTAGCGCCAGCATTCGATAGGCTTCGATCTCGAATAAGCGCTGCACCATCCGACCTGCTTGCCCTGGCGACAAATTACGATTGATTAGGACAAATCGAGAATAGCCGTCATTATGGATTTTGAAATCGGTATACGCCACGCCGACGCCTTCACCAATATCTCCACCAACAGGCGTGTTGCCAGCGAACGCTGTTTCGAGCTCGGCGTCTGATAGTGGGCCGCCGCCAGAAATAAGTTTTGCATGCGCGGCGACGACGCGCAGACCGGGTATGCCATCAAGCCAGCCGTCCGGCAGGAATCCCGAGGCAGGCTCGCTGAAAGGTGTCGGGCTCAAATTCGGGATAAAAAAAGTGTAGCCAGAGAACTCACTGTGACGCTCCCATTTCAGCAACACCTGGCCCACTTTTGCATTGAAATGGGTGGCGCCTTCCACCGGCGGGGAAACCGCGAATCGCTCGCATAACGCAACCAGATGCGCCAGCTCATGTGCGCGATCTTCCTGCACAATCAACACCGCGACGTAGCTCGCGCGGATGGGTGTTTCCAGCTCCACGGACGGGCGGGCGTGGACTTCGGCTGCTAGAGCGAATCGATCAGGATGATCACAGAGTTGTTGGGCCATTTTGATTTTCGCTTGGCTTTGTATTTTTAAAGGCAAAGCTTAAAAGCTGGGCCCGCTGAGGTGATAGTGATAGTGACGCTGAACATTGTGAATGCAATTACAGAAAAAACATGTGCTTTGCTGGCATAAAGCTAGCGGTATTTAAAACGGCGCATTCATCTGCACAATTGCCCAATTCAAGCCAGACGCGAACGTGACCCAAAGCAAATAGGGTAAGAGCAATGAGCCTGCTGCTTTTGATAAAGGATATAAAACCCAGATCAGCGCTGCAATGGATAGCCATAAAAATCCAACCTCCATCAGCGCCCAATCAGGCCGGTGAAGCTTGAAAAACAGCAGACTCCACAGCGAATTGCAGGCGAAATTAATAGCAAATAAGCCGACAATCAAACGGCGGCGACGTGGCCTGTCAACATTGCTATCTGCACCGCGCCAGCCGAGCACACCCGCCGCCGCCGCACACGCAAATATCGTTGTCCAAGCCGGACCAAATAGCCAATCGGGCGGCTTCCAGCTTGGCTGTTTAAGCGCGTAATACCATGGCCCCAACTCAGTCAAAAGCCCCCCCACGGCTGCAGCCGCAACTGCCACGGCTATTGCCACAAATATCGGCATGCGTGAGTGATTAGAAACCGCGTCTATTGTGAAAAAACTCAAGCTCTGCCCCGATAGGTTTTTCGCCTTCCAAACTCATGAGGACAGGCGTTCATGAGGGTTTGACGAGCCCGGTGAGATGCGCAAGATCTTTGAAGAAAATACGGATATGCGCCATCGGTTTTGCACGCACCAGTTTTTTGTACATATAAGCCTGCCACGTTAGCTCTTGGACGTCTTTATCGCGACAAATGCTCACAAAACGCTCACGCCGCTTATCGCTGGAGTACCAAAATTTCTGCATGATGCCGAGAATCCAGAACACGCGGCCATGTGCTTTCATAAAACGTTTACGCGCCATGGCCAACGCCTTGACATTGCCGGTTGCTAAAAACTCGTGCGCTGCGTCGGCTGCCAGCCTGCCGCCATACATGGCGTAATAAATGCCTTCACCCGATGCCGGCGCCACCACGCCCGCCGCATCTCCCGCCAACACCACATCACGCCCGTTATCCCAGGATTTAAGTGGCTTCATCGGGATCGGCGCGCCTTCGCGGCGGATCGTTTCGGTGCCGCTCAAGCCAGCGCTGTCGCGGAGCAGACCCGTCGCATTGCGAATCGAAAAACCCTTTTGCGCCGTGCCCATCCCCACGCTGACGGTATCGCCGTGAGGAAAAACCCAGCCATAGAAATCGGGCGACACCGGCCCTTGATAATAAACATCGCAGCGCGTCGCATCAAACTTTCCCTCACCACTTTTTGGTGCCCGCACAATTTCATGATATGCATAAACATACGGCGCACGATCCGCCCCTTTTACCTCCTGCAAAGCAACCACAGAGGCTGCGCCATCAGCGCCAATTACCAAACGGGTTTGCACCGATGAAGCCGTCTTCACACCATGAGCGTCGGTCGATTCGTAATGCACTGTCGCAAGTTTATTTAACGCCACGTGGTTGTCGACGCTTTTGTCGTCATCGCCGCGCGTGATGCGGCTGAACATACCGGTGCGTCGAGTGGCTCCGGTCGCGGCGGCGCGCTCGCGTAAATATTCATCAAACGTGGCGCGATCTACCATTCCCACGAAGCCGCCGCTAATCGGCATGTCAACTTCCTTGCCGCCCGGCGAGACCATGCGCGCGCAGGTAATTTTTGCGACGATCAGCTCGTCCGGGATCGCGAATTCGTCTATACAGGCCGGCGGAATAGCCCCACCACAAGGCTTGATTCGCCCGGCGCGGTCCAGCAACATGACTTTGTGACCCTGGCGCGCCAAGTCCGACGCCGCCACCGCACCTGACGGGCCACCACCCACTACCACGACATCATATATTTGCGATTCATTCATTTTCAACCTCTTCCGGTAAGACTTGCCACAAGCGAGTCACTTGGGGCTGAGTCGCTAACTTTTGAAACAGCCGGACCTTGCGGCGAACCTGTTTGTTGCGCGCCGGTATGGCGCGTACCTGTTAACTTTACTTGTCCAATCTGATAAGCCAGCACTGCTGCCCATAAAAACAATAGCGCCTCTAATCCAAATACGGTGGCATAAGCGGCCACCGGCGAGCCCAACAGCAATCTGGCGATATCGCTCATCGCTGCCCCAAAAAAGCTGCCCAGCCCAAATGCAATTGCCTGCGACGCGCCCCACAGCCCCATACGGACGCCCTCGCGGGATTCTCGTCCTGCGCTGGCCATGCTCATCATCGATGCCACTGCCGCAATCGAAAAAGCGCCATTGGCCAACCCGAGTAGAAAAACGTTCGTTTTAAACGGCCACGTTGGCCCAGCTGAGCCCGCTAATACCAAGCCCATTAGCGCAATGCCGGAACCGATACACCCTGACACCATCCAAAATTTGAGTGATCCCAGTGCTTTGCCCCACGCCAACGTCGCCACCGCGCCCACTAGAATCATGCCCACTAGAACGCCGCTATGCTGTAGGCCCGATAGTCCGGTTGACTGGCCGACAGTGAAGTTAAATACAGAGCCTGCGAACGGCTCCAATATTAAGTCTTGGGCGTTGTAGGCAAACATTGAAACGAACACGAAGATCGTGAAGTGGCGGGCTTGTGGCTCCGCCCATACCTCTTTCAACGCGCTCCTGAACGACGGTTTTGATGCTTCTGGCAATCCATCGGTTTTTGATTGCGGCGTACGAGCTCTGCCTTCAACACCCCAAACCGCGATCAAAGCAATAAAAAACGCAATCACGGACACACAGCTCGTCACCATGATGAGTCGCGCTGGCGTGAACGGATCAAGGAATTTGCCTGCTGTTGTTGCTGTCACGACAAACCCTGAAATCATCAAGATCCAGACAATCGCCGCCGCCGCCGGCTTGCGGCTTGGCGCAACACGTTTGGCCACCAGCACCAACAAAGTAGTACCTGATGCACTGACTCCGGCACCAATCAAAGCAAATGCGAGCACCGCCAATGCGATTCCCCCCGCGAGGCTCGTTGCCATGATCGCTGTCGCCACCGCCGAAAGAATTCCTCCGATCGCTAGCACAGCCATACCGCCGACAATCCATGGGGTGCCGCGGCCACCTACATCCGAGCCATGGCCCATACGGGGGCGCAACAACTGTAAGGCATGGTGAAGGGCAACGAGCGCGCCTGGAATCATGGCCGGCAAGGCAAGCTCCACTACCATGACCCGGTTAATTGTTGATGTCGTCAGAACAACGATGGCACCCAACGCCGCCTGAACCAAGCCCAAACGGACAATGCCCAACCAGCCCAGTGATTGCCCTTCGCCGCTGGCTACTGAGGTTGTTATCATGTTGATACGCCAAGGCTTGCAGCAGAGCGAATGGCGAATGCGCTAATCAGCATTCCGGACACATAAAAATTGATTCCGATTGCGCTATACCATATGGCTCGTTCCACCGGACTTGCCAAGAATCGACGCATCATGGCTAGCTGCAATAACAATAGCACCGCGACCGCGACAGAATGTAAGGGATGGCCCCAGGCCAACAGTAGTGCCACTACCGCAGCTTGCGGCACAGCCATGACCACACAGGCAACTTGTGCTGCCCTGTTGACGCCGAGACGCGCTGGTAACGAGCCGATGCCAGTCCTGCGATCGCCGTCGACAGATTTGAAATCATTTAACGTCATGATGCCGTGCGCGCCCAGGCTATAAAGTGCGGCGAGGACAAGAGTGCGCGCATCCGGCATTGCTCCACCGACCATCACGGCAGCGCCAGTGAGCCACGCCAGCCCTTCATATGAAATGCCGCACGCTAAATTTCCCCACCACCCATTTTGCTTTAGGCGAAATGGTGGCGCGCTATAGGCCCAAGCGAGCACCAGACCCGCAACCGCCGCACCAAACCCCCACGGACCAAGCACGGTGGCCACCAGCAGCGAAAGAATCGTCCATGCGATGGCCACATATAAGCCCCAACTTCCAGGCATTCGGCCCGAAGGAATGGGGCGGTTTGGCTCATTGATTGCATCTACAAACCGATCATACCAATCGTTTGCTGCCTGACTGGATGCGCAGACCAACGGACCCGCGAGCACAACCCCAGTGATAACGATGGGCCATTTTCCTTCTACCGCAACGCCAGATGAAACCACGCCACACCCAAACGCCCACATTGGTGGAAACCACGTAATCGGTTTTAATAACTCTGCTACCGTCGATAAACTGGGCCGTGTTATTAACACTGGTTTGACACTTCCGGCGCGAGCCGATGCAATTTCTTCAGCGTTTATCATCTGTTTCGCCAGCGATGCTCTGTGTAAGCCAATTTAGGCCGGTTTGAGCTCTAGGTTTGAGCTTTAGTTAGGCCGGGTATCAGCACCCGCCGCGTCAGCAGGCAAATCACCAAGGCCGTAACGGCGCAATTTCACATACAAACTTTGGCGACTTAAGCCCAACATTTCCGCTGCCGCAGCGCGATTATCCTGGGTAAGCTCCAACGCCGCTTCAATGCAAAGTTTTTCGATCATATCGGTAGTTTCGACCACCAGTTCTTTGAGCGAAACGCGTCCGACCAATTCTGTTAGCTGTTCGACAGATCTTGGCAACTCTCGGCTGGCGCGAACATCGCGTCCACCCAGTCGTTTACCGACATTTCGAATCGTGAAACCAAGACAAGGCAGCTCGGCAAGCGGCACCGCGACCGCCGATATTTCCACTTCCGCCGTTGAACCATGCTCACCGCGCAGTGTGGTGGCGAACAACCTCACCGAACCATGCTGATGAAGATTAGATAGGAGTACCTTGAAATCAACACCGGATTGGCCGAGCCAGCGTTCCAGTGACTCGCCGCGCGCCTGCTCTTCAGAAGTAACTTGCGCCAAATCGATGAATGCTCGATTCGCCACCAATAGTTTGCCATCCAGATCAGTGACCACGAATCCATCAGGCGCATTCTCGACAATACGCAGGATTGAGGTCGGCACACTTGCGCCAGTTACATCTGCCAAAACCGGTGCCAAGCGGACCAACAACGAAGAGCTGCGCTCTTGCCTGAACAACGAAGCAGAAATGCTGAATTCAAGGCCGCTTTCTGCCATTTTTGCGCGTACTTCGTCCGCGACAACCGCGGTTCTGACCTTCGCAAACAAATCTTGTATGGCGAGCGTACCCTGCTCGTCAAATCCATCCGGGAATACGCGCCCAACGAATTTTTCAGCAGCACGGCCCAACAATTTTCCCACCGCAGGGTTGGCTTCAACCACCTTCAGCGTGGTCGCATCCAACACCAGTACGGCCTCAGACGCGAGTTGAAATAGCAGCCGATAGCGGGTTTCAACGTGCCGGAGACGCCAATAATCTCGCTCCATTGATTGCTGTGCGTCGACTAATCGCTGCTGCAACGCCGCATTCGCGCGCAAGTCGCGGCCAAACGCGACAACCCTGCCTTCGCTCCCGACTTGCACTGCAGAGTACAAAAACGGAACATCAGGGCCCTTTGAAAACGGATGATTAACTTGCCGCCATTTATGCTCAACTCTGGCTCCAGCGTCTCGTAATAGCGCCTCAATTTTAGGCTTGGTTTCTGACGTGACGGTATCCGCCCACGGACGGCCTACCCAATGTTTGCACGACTCCAATGCGAATTCGTCATTTCCACAAGATACGTCTCTAATTACACCTTTTTTATCAACGACAAGCGCCACGTCAGCGGCGGCAGTAATAAGGTTCGCAACAGACTCCGCATCTAGGCCGCCGAACGATTTCAATGGTGTTTCTAGCTGGTCCATTAAAAACCTACTTGTTTGCGCCCCAATTGGGCCGCTGGAATCAAGCCTTTCGGCGATTTCACGTTGCTTCGGTTCTGCATTCAACAGTGTTTCTCCGGTTTCAACTGCTAACCTCAAATTGCGCAGCCCAACTTTCGGCTGCGGTGACAGCATCGCGGCCATCCGCCGCCATCATATCCGCACCGACCATCCCCACATAGTCTGGATGGGCCATAAACACAGCGCCACCCACCATGACAGTAACGTTTTCATTACACGACTCGAGGCGAACTGCCTTGATCGCAAATTTTAATTCTTCGAGTTTTAACTCACTGCCGACTGAAAAGCCGACCATATCAAAATGTTCTTCGCGCACCATGCTAATCATTTGTTCCGTTGTGGTGGGTAACTCACCCCAAACGTCCCAACCAGCGCGCCGAAAAAATTCAGACACCATGAAAAGACCAAATGTGTGCTGGTCACCAGGCGCGGGTACCAGCAGCGCGCGACGGGCCATCTTTGGCTTCGATAATCCTGCCGGATATTGCAGCGCAGCCTTAGTGGTGAGATTGCCCTGAAACGCCGGGCTCAGTTCATGCAGTAACTGTTGTAGACGCCATAAACCTGCCGTGACTTCCGTAAAATCGCACAGGTCGTTATCCCAAAGGTAGCCCAAATGCCG
>JANYGV010000272.1 GCA_025359285.1 Burkholderiales bacterium | reverse complement strand
GAACCCAGGTCAGATTCAGCCACCAGCTGATGTTTTTCCTTGCCATGCAATGCCGCGTAAGCGCGGCCGCCATCCAGCCCATTTTCTTCATTGGCGAACAAGATCACGCGAATCGTGCGCTTGGGCCGCACGCCCATGTCTTTCAAAATTTTTGCCGCCGCAACGGTAATCGCAACACCCGTTCCATCATCGATTGCGCCCGTGCCCAGATCCCATGAATCAAGGTGTCCACCAATAGCAATGATTTGGTCAGGCTTTTCGCTACCGCGAATTTCAGCGAGCACATTGGCAGAATCGAGCCCTTTGGTAACCGAGTTTTTCAGGCTCATCGAAATTTTTACCGCCTTACCGCTCTTAGTTTGGCGCGCAATCATTTCCGCGTCAGGTGCCGACACCGCCGCCGCCGGAATGCGCGGTGATTTATCGTCGTAACGCATGGTGCCGGTATGCGCCAGTCGATTCTGATCGGTGCCGATTGAGCGGATCATCAGCGCGACCGCGCCGCGTTTGGACGCCTCGTTAACGCCGATAACGCGCGCGCCAACGGTTTTGCCATAGCCCACGCCCTCACGGGATTTTTTGAACACGCTATCAATGAACACAATTTTGCCGCTGGCCCGGTCGCTGGTATCGGCTTTGAGTTGATCAAAATTTTCGTAATAGGCCACTTCCGCGGTGATGCCTTCGCCGTTGGTTGAAACGCTGTTTCCCAACGCTGTGATCGAAAGATGCTGCGGATACGGCAAAACAATATCGGCATGGCCCGAAATACGCGTCCAGGCGTCGACTTTTACCGGCTCAGTCCACACCCGCTCAAACCCCAACGCGGTCAGCTTGGCGCGTGCCCACTCAACCGCTTTCGCATCGTTCGCTGAGCCCGCCGGACGGGCACCCACCTCGGTTGTGAGTGAGGCCACAATGTCATAAGCCAGTTCGCTGGCTTGCGCCACGGCCATGGCTTTCTTAGCATGCGCAATCGCGGGCTCGGGATAAAGCGGCGCAGCCGATGCGAGCTGCGCACAAAAAATGACACTGAGCGCCAGCGCGTGCGCCGCCGTCGTGCGACCATAGCTGAAGCGAAATAAAACGCGCGGAGCAAATTGGTTCATGAAGTTGAGCAAATTGGTTAGTGATTAAAAAATAGTGAAAAAATGAAAGTCCAAACAGGTCGAGAAAAAATTACAGCGCGCTCTAGGCATTGTCTGTTAGCAATTTTGGCCGAGGCATGCGGCCAAAACAGGCCTTGTAAGAGTAGACTTAGGCGCTTAGATTCGTGGTACAAATAATACTCCAGCCCGTCTTGACGATGTTGGCCGGAGCAAACACAGGAGAAACACATGGGAAATAATTCGCCACAAAATGCCACCAACCGCGCGGCTTCAGACCGCATCATTGCTGGCAGATTCGGCACCACGTCAGAAGCCGAAGCCGTCGCGCAATCCATGCACGCATTTATTGACGCGAAAGATATTTGCATCTTCCATAACAACGCGCCCGGTCAGCATGGCACCACCATGTTTGGCGACCAAGCGGCGGAACACCAACACGCTGCGGACAACGCTAAGAAACTCCACGCCGCGCGGCCTGAACCCAGCAATGAAGTCGCCGAAGACGCAGCCGAACAAGTTGAACATGCAGAAGGCAGCGCCATGGCTGCCGCTGCGGTCGCAGGCGTTGCCGCCGGTGTACTGGCGGTGGCGGCTGGTCCCGTGGTCGCGCTCGCCGCGGTGGGCGTAGCCGCGTATACCGGTTCGCTCGCCGGGGCCTTGGAAGGCGGCGTTGATGAACGTGACGGCTACGCCGCCATGCGACAAGGCGGCGTCATGATCGCCGTGCACATCGTTCATGCCGCCGATCAGGCCCGCGTTGTTCAAACGCTCAAGGCCGCCGGGGCCGCCGATATTGAACAGGCCGACGGCAAATGGCAAGACGGCGACTGGGTCGATTTTGATCCGTTGGCGGCGCCTGAATTAGTGAAAGCTTAATCACCGTCAATTGATTGCCTTGCGAATGCGCGACTCGCAATAAATATAGAAGCCCTAGCATTGGCGGGCGTCTCAACGCGGAAAAGCCTGAAACCACCCGCAGATACTTGGGGTTGTGGTTTAAATTCCGAGGCCCCCATCAATTCTAAGGGTTTTGCTCCCTACCCTACCTGGGGAGTGTTGGGGCAGCGCCGCTGCTCAGTATCAAAGCTACCGCCGGTCAAACGCCGATGAATTTGAAAAGGCAACGCGTGATTCGTTAATACCATTTTCCGTGGGTGCAAGTCGCGCAAACCCGGATGACATTACTTGATTGCAACAACTGCTAGTGCCCCAGCTTTTCTAAAAAAGCCAGCTCTGCATTTTTCACGTTAGCGTCAATCCAATCAAGCCCCGCTTTCGTCGTTTCAAACTCGGGCTTCGCATCAACGACCATTTCGTAATATTGAGGAAATATTTCTTTCCAGCGTTCGGGTAAGGCGTTAGCGAGAGTGGCATGAGAAAAGAGTGCAGCCACCGCAGTTGCAGCAAGCTCTCCGCCGGTCGTTGATGTAGCAAACGGCCTTCCACGGGTAACGAACTCGCGATCTGCAGTAAACTTTTTTCCAGCGTTTATTAGGTTGCCATTCAGCTCTTTATTGCGGAAATCATGGGCACCGTAGGCAACGCATTGATCCACCGTGGACGCAGTAAATTCATCAGCTAACAACGTTTTGAACTGACTCGGCGCATTGCTAACGACCACATGCGTATATTCATGCAGCATTATGCGCAATATTTGTTCATGCCAGCGGGCATCATCGTAGTCTGGCTCTCGTTCATATTTTTCGCCTAGCGGCGGCAGCATGACCGCCAAATTAAGCAACATCGGATCAATCACCGGCCCGTACTGCCAATCGGTTAATGGTGTTTTAACTTCCGTATTGAATATTCCAAGATAGAAATTCACTCTGGCGCGTGCTGCCTTTTTGTCAAAAACATAGGCCGCCAGGGTGTCGGTTTCGGCAACAACCTTGGCCAGCATTTCGCGCTTCGAAACATCTCCTTTGCGCTCAACGTTGTCATGCGGCAGAGCCAAGAAATGCTCGAGTACATTTGTTTCTTTGTCCTTTGCATGCAGAACGATAGTGAACCGACCGACCTCAAATTCATCTACCTTTTTCCATTCCACTGGTTTAAGGTCTCGCTCATAAGTGTTTTCGCTATAGCCAAAGGATCGGAATTTAAATTTCGTCGAATCGGTTGAAGAATAGTAGAGCGGCACTTCGTTCCTGACGACAAGCAAACCATCGTCAGATTTTGTGAATAACGGCGTGGTAGACGCACAACTTGATAAAACCAAAGTCAATAAAAAAATAAGCAAGAATCGTGTTGAAATCATTTTTTCGAACCTGTAAAAGAGAGTGCACCGCGTAGAGACTGGACTAAATCTTATTGTGATTTACTTCGAATGAAAACAAATTAAGGCGAATCGGGTGTCTGGCTGAATCCACCATTTCCACCTGAGTTATAGACCGCAAAGCTTTGGCTGCCGATTTGCGTTCCTACAACTGTTTGTGTAGACGATATTCTACCCATTGCGCTTTCCGGGATGCTAACGGCCATGCTGCCAAGAGTTAGATCAAAGCCGTTGATATCCACCGTAAATGAATTTATCCAATTGTTAACCAAATCCGGCTGATCAAAAACGATGTCATCGCCGACTTTTGAATATGTAAAAAACTCAGTTCCCACCACGTTGTCACCATTTTCCAAGCTTAAAGTTGCCAGACCATTATTCACACCAATAGTAGCGCCGTCGCCTTGCAACTTAATTTGGATGTCGCGGATATCAATTTGTAGAATCGGCGGCTTCGTAAATGCTTGCCCCGTCCTGAGCCTAAACGACCAATCACCGCCTTAACCAAAATATGCCGTTATCGGTAGTGAAAGCCGACCGTTGATTCCGTTTGCGCCGACCCTGTCTGATTCCTCCTTAATTCGCTGATCTAACTCTGGCCATCATTGCGTTAGCGATGTCAGCCGATACTTCGGCCAATCCCGCTACAACTTTCCGCCTCTGACGGCTAGCGTCGGAGGTAGCGTGGGCACTGGGGCAGGCGTAAACTCTTTTCTAGCCTTTGATATAGCCGCGTGGATAAACTATTTTTCGTCTTCAAGTTACAACAACTCGCCCGCGCGTACAGCGTACACTAGCGCAAAGTTTTTTAAATGGGCAGCGTTGCGTAGAGCTAAGGGCAGATGACACCAGAGACAGCTGCACAAAACCATGAATACCACTCTTTCGAAACACCCAGAATCCAATATGACAAATCGTAAACTTGTT
>JANYGV010000259.1 GCA_025359285.1 Burkholderiales bacterium | reverse complement strand
CTTGTTTATTTTGATTAATTTTTTGGTCGACGTGGTGTATTCAATTCTCGATCCCCGCGTACGCTTGGGTGCGCAAGCCGGCGGTGGACATTGAGATGAACGCGATCCCCGTTACAAATCCGCCGGTTGAATCACCATTCCAACGTTTGTGGAGCGAATTTGCGGAATCTAAATTGGCGCTGATCGACTTGGCGCTGCTCGTTATTATCGTTCTAGTTGCTATTTTTGCGCCGCTAATTTCGCCGCAGAATCCCTACGATCTCGGCCAACTCGACATCACGCTTTCGACTCGCGCCGGGCGAGAAATCGGCCGCGGGCAACACCCATTTACTCGGCACCGGCGAGCAGGGTCGCAATATGTTGTCGGCTATTTTTTACGGGCTGCGGATCTCTCTTGGCGTTGGTTTGGCCAGCACCGTTTTCGCGCTGGCGATTGGATTATTTTTTGGCTTGATTGCGGCCTATTTTGGTGGCTGGGTCGATACCGTCATCATGCGTGTGGTCGATATACAACTTTCGTTTCCGGCGATTTTGATTGCGCTAATTTTGCTGGCCGTCTTGGGTCAAGGCGTAGACAAAATAATTGTGGCGCTCATCACCGTGCAATGGGCCTACTATGCGCGCACCGTACTGGCGTCGGCACTAGTGGAAACTCAGAAGGAATAAATTGACGCTGCCAGATTATTGGCGTTGTCGAAAACGCGCATTTTGTGTCGCCACATGCTGCCCAATTGTTTGCCGCCGCTGATCGTCGTCGCCATCGTCCAGGTGGCGCATGCGATTGCGCTGGAATCAACGCTGTCTTTTCTTGGGCTTGGGGCTGCTGCTGACGATCATGTCCATCAATCTGGTCGCGGATCAGTTGCGCGATGTGTTGAATCCAAAATTGAAGCAATAAAATGTAGACCCTAGAAAGGACGGGCAGTTTGAAACAAAACTGCCCCAAACGCCGCACCAGATAACGACTTTCATGTTTGCTTTAGCGATCACACTGTTTTAGCACCGACGAATCAAGCTGTGCTTTGAGCGCAAATTGCGGCACCTCGATCTCGGTTTGCGCAATTGGTAAGAATTTAATTTTCAGCGGTTTATCGCCCTCGAACGCGTTCAACTCGATCTCTTTGGTCGCGTCGCCGTTGTAAACAGACCATCCCACCAGCTTCATGTCATCGCGCAGACCCGCTTGATAGGCGGCGCTTTGCGGCACCACGCCGATAACTTTTTTAGCGGTAATTGAGGCGTCCACTTCAAAACCAGCTTCATAGGGTCTTAAACGCACATCGCGGCGCTCAAAGCATTGTCCGAGATCGCCGTCGGCAGGCTCAAAGGTATCGCCCTGCTCGATATAGCGGCTGATTTCCGGCATGTAAGAACGGCCCAAGCGCTTGGCAATATGCGCATCCAACACAACGGTATCAAGGCTGCGCCCCAGTTTGACAGACGCATATAAATCTCGCATGACATGATCGAGAGAGAACTTGCCCACGCTCGCGACCGCGATTTCGCGATCCAGTCGCGCAGCTAACAACATGCCGCGCTGGTAGGCAAGCTTTTTTACCTCGTCGTTATTCCAAAAGTCCACGCTGATGCGGCTATTCGGCGCGTTGCGCACGCTCGATTGCATATACCGGCGCAGCACATCGTTGTAGGCGTTTGCATATTCTTGGTTGCTAAACAGGCCATTGCGTAACATCAGCCGATACGCGTAGAAATCAGTGAATCCCTCACTCCACCAATAGAGCAATTGCTCGGGCTCTTTGAGCTCCCCGAGTTTGCCGGGGTTCCAGTTGTGCCATAACTCATGGGTGATGAGATGACGCAACTCTTTGATCTGGGTACGCGGCGATAAAAATAGCGCGAAGGCGTTCTCAAGGCCGGTGCCGCCGAGATTGTAACCACTAGGCACATTTGCTGACCCGATTTGAATCGCCGAAATTAGAGAATGGCGATATTTGTAATCAGGCCAAAACGCACGTTCCATCAAAAAAATACCTTGCGCGAGATCCGCGAAATTTTTATCAAAAAATCCCCAATCGTCACGCAAAGCCACCGTCACCGGATAGCCGTGCACGCTAGACTTTATGAGTCGAAAATCGCCGCCTAGATATAACCCACTGCGCAATTGAGTCATGCTGGCATTAAATTTTTGCTCACGCTTGCCGGTATCAAAACTATTCGCAATCGCCCAATTGGCGGGCATCTGCCAATGCATCGCAATTTTTAATTTGTGCTCACGCGGCGCGCGCGGTACCACCCATGCGCCGTGGCCAATCACATGAAAATAATTTTTTTCCAACACCGGTGAATAAGCATCGCTTTGCGATTTTGGATAAGCGTCGCCAATACGGGTGAGCCGATATTGAACAGTGAGCACCGCATTTGGCGTGTGCGACGCGCTCAAAACTTTTACCTCACCCTGATCCTTCAGCTGAGTTGCAGAAACGTCAGGCACGGCAATGCCGTCGCCGCTGATCGTCAAATCCTTAATCCCGCTGAAAAAATCAGCGCGGCCGGCCCATTTGTGCGGCAACTCAAATTCGGTGCTTCCAGAGCTGCTGCCTTTTAGTGTTAACGTTACCAACCATTCACTGCGGGCTTCGTTGGCGGTCGTGGGCAGGATAACTTTGACTGTGTAGTCGAGCGCCGTCGGATAGGTAACTTTTAATAAAGGTTGTGCGCCGGCCAAAACTGGCGTTACCACCAAACCTAAAAGGAATAAGATCTTTCGCATATGTTTCGCTTAGTCAATAATTAATTACTTGCGGCCCCGACTTTTACTCTGGGCTCTGCCAACCCAAATTTAACACAATGTCTGCCGGAATTTTCACGGGAAAATATGTACACGCCAGCCCATTTCAATGAAGACAGAATCGATGTTTTGCACGAATTAATTCGGCATCATCCATTGGGCACGCTCATCACCATGACCGCTGATGGACTCAATGCAAACCACGTGCCATTCATGATTGACCCGCAGCCCGCACCGCTCGGGTTATTGCGCGGGCATGTCGCGCGAAATAATCCGGTGTGGCAAACATTTGACGCCAACGTCGACGCGCTAGTGGTTTTTCAAGGCCCTGATGCGTATATCTCGCCGTCCTGGTATCCGAGTAAACAACAACATGGCAAAGTCGTGCCGACTTGGAATTATGCGGTCGTGCATGTTGCCGGGCCGTTGGTGATTCGCGATGACGTGAATTGGATGCGAGACTTCCTGAGCAATGTAACCGATCATTTTGAAACAGCGCGGAGCACGACTTCATTGCGATGGAAAATGTATGATGCGCCAGAAGATTATCTTCAAACCATGATGCGCGCCGTGGTCGGTATCGAAATTCCCATGGCAAGTATCCAAGGCAAATGGAAAGTCAGCCAGAATCGCCCGCGCGCTGATCGCGAAGGCGTGGCCAGGGGATTGATCGAGGAATCAGGCAATGCCGAAGACGCTATGGCGACGCTGGTTAATCCCGCTTTGCAAGCCAAATCGTTACAAGCCAAACAATAGACAGACAAATAATTTCGAGCTGCTTCCCGCTGTCTAAGCTCGATACGAATGCCACCAATTTTCAGGTTATTTTCGAACTATTTTGGAGCTATTTTGGAGCTATTTTGGAGCTATTTGCGAACATATTTCCAGTTACGAATTTTACCTTCGGCCATCCATTCAATAGCTTGAGCGACCCGGCTATTTCGAGTGGCATCCGTTTTGGCGTCGATAATCCAGTCGATATAGTCCTTCTTGTGGGAGTTGCCGAAGCCCTCAAAGGTTGCCATTGCTTTTTTTGTTTTTCTTCAGCAACGCCATAAGGTAGTCGGGTGCCGCAATAGCAGCCAACTCGCGCGGCGCCGCAGCAGAAACAGCGCGCGCCTTTACAATTCTGGGTGAAGGCACGCCGTCCCCATTAAGCTTCATGGCAGCTTTGATGACCTTGGCTAATTTGGGTTTGGCAGGCAAATTTTTTACTGTCACGGTGCGACCAAATTAGCCCATGGCTTCGTCCGTTTTACGTTCAAATTCCAGCAGCTTGCCTTTCCAAAAATTGAATGCGCAATGGGTTTTGAACGCAGCCATGCCGCACATGACGCCGCGATAGTCAAAATGCGGCAATCAATTGACAGCTCGCTGACGTTTATCTCGCTCGGAGCTCTGCCAATATTTTATGACGTTATTTGGTCTCAAAAAACCAACCGCAAGATGCGTCACTATTTGCTCGCTTAATGCGGCGACAATCTGCCGCACTACAAAATCCCGTCGCTCCCCACGCAACAAACATTGGCCCGCCCGGCGTGCTTTGCATCGTACAAGCGGCGGTCTGCGACTTTCATCAGGGTTTCTGCATCTCGCCCGTCGTGCGGATACACGGCCACCCCGCCTGAGAACGTCACCGCAGATAGCGTCTGACCGTCCGATTCAAATTGTTGGTTGCGAAATACATCCAGCAGGTCGGTGAGCCGTTTGCGGGCGGCCTCCAGACCGCAACCAATCAGCACCACGCAGAATTCTTCACCGCCAATACGACTCATCAAGTCGGCACCGCGCAAAAACTCTGGGCCCAACGTGCCCAGCGCGCGCAGCACTTCGTCGCCCATCGCGTGGCCATAACGATCGTTCACCTGCTTAAAATGATCGACATCGAGATAGGCGATGACCAGCGGCGTCTCGGTTTGGCCCGCCACCAACAGCATATTGGCCAGCACTTCATCTAAATGACGACGATTGGGCAGACCCGTCAATGGATCGTGCATGGCTGCGTCTTTGAGCCGCCGCGCCTCGCGCGTGGCATCGTCCATTTGCTCGCGCAATTCCGTATGCGAACTTTGCAAATGACGCCGCTCGCGGGATTCGCGGTCAAGTTCCAGTTGCACACGGCGCATTTGCTCACGAACCTGCATCGATACATGGCGCGCACGATTCAGCGCTTCAACATTGGTTAGATAATCCTGCGCTGATTTTTTCTGGGTGACGTAAGCTTCTTCAAATCGCCCCTGCCGCGCCAACACTTCGGCCAACTCTTCAAAAACCTTGGCGCGATCTGAAAAGCGCCATGCAGACAACGCAGGCAGCAGCGTGACCACTTCAGCAAACGCGGCAATCGCTTCCGCGACCTGACCGCGCCGACTGGCGATCATGCCGAGAATGAAATTCAATTTTGCGCCATCCAGTGCTTCGAGCGGATAAGCGCCTCGGCCCGCACCAAGCGTGGCGCGGGCTTGTTCCAGCTGAGCTTCGGCATCATCCATCTGACCGAGCAGGACATACAGTTCAGCAGCGGAATAATGCGCAAATTGTTGGCCGCCAATCATAGCGGCTGGCTCCGCCAGCACCCACGCCACCAGTTGCTGGGCGCGGGCAATATTGTAAATGCCGCCAATACGCCGCAGCACCACACCAAGATTGTTGCGCGTGGTTTTGAGCAACATCGGGCTATCAATGCGCGCCGCAATAACGTCAGCGGCGTTGAATAATTCTGCCGACTCATCGTGATCGCGCGCTGCCATGAGTGCCACGCCCAACGGCAAACACATGGTGACTTCTTCTGCCGCGAGATCCAGATATTGCGCCAGATTGAGCCCGATGTATCCAAACCGCAGGCCATCGGCCAAATTGCCGCAATAAACATGACTGGTGGCTAGGCCCAATAACAGGTAAAAATTATCGGCATCCATCGCACCTAAATCGAAGCTGCCGCTCATTTTTTCGTACGCTTTTAAGGCCTCGGGCCAGTGCCCGTGCTTCATGGCCAACACCGCGTCCAGAAGCGACGCGAGACGTTTTCCCCGCCTGTCATTAAGCGCATCCATCAGATGCGCAGCGTCAACAAAATCCGCACGCATCTGGCCAATATCAGCGCCGATCCATCGGTATCCGGCCAGTGCGCGGCACAGCTGCGCCCAGGCGGCGGCGTGTGGTTCATTGGCAGCAATGGCCTCGTCGCGCGCGACTGTTGCCAACGCAAACGATTCAGCGGGACGTGTTAGATGCAGCGCCCAGGCCGCACACCAAGCGCGTTCATGGCTTGACGGCTTATGTGCTGACTGTTCGTGTCCGGCGGGCAAATCTGCCTTGCCTACCGGTAAGGGCAGGCTTCCAAGCAGCGGCGATAGCGATGAAAGTTCGTTTTTCATTTAGGCGATTAATGGCACGCTGATTAAATCGGGACGTCTGATTCTTACACAGGCAAACGCGGACAACCTCGTTTCAATGAGATTAAAAATGAGGACACTTGCTACCAAAACCCAACTATCGCGCCAGCTCGGCTGCGGTGCCTATAAAAACAGCGAAGCCAAGCCAATTATTATGTACAAAGGCTTTAAAACAACGGTCACGATCACGGCTTTTGATGAGCGTGAAATGATAAAGCGCAATTATTGATGCCATCACCAGCCCCGCCCAATAACGCCATGCAAAGCCAAGATACACGCCAATAGCCGCCATCAACGCAATAAATACAACATAACAAAGCATGACGGCGACAACGTCGTAGTCGCCAAACAGCAACGCCGTCGTTTTGATACCAATTTTCACATCATCATCGCGATCCACCATGGCATATTCCGTGTCATACGCCAGCGTCCAGAAAATATTTGCCAACAACAGCCACCACGCCAGCGCAGGCACTTTGCCGGTTACGGCGGCAAAGGCCATAGGAATACCAAATCCGAACGCGATACCGAGATACGCCTGTGGCATCGCTAAAAATCGTTTGGTAAAGGGATAGCTGGCGGCTAAAAACGCGGCGAAGATAGATAAGTAAATAGTCAGCGTATTGAGAAAAACGATGACAAATAAAAACGCCGCCAACGCCAACACCGCGGCCACCGTCAGCGCCTCCGCAGATGATATTTTTTTTGCTGCCAGCGGGCGTTGCGCGGTACGTTTTACTTGCCCATCGAAATCGCGATCTGCATAGTCGTTAAGCGCACAACCGGCCGAACGCATCAGGATCGTACCCATGATGAAAACGAAGAGAATCTTCACGTCCGGCAGGCCATCAGAGGCAATCCACAGCCCCCATAAAGTCGGCCACAGGAGCAATAAAATGCCAACGGGTTTGTCCAGGCGAACCAGCTGAAAATAGAGTTTAAGGCGATGTGTCATCGATAGTGGGATGGGGGTGCGGGCGCGGAAGCTGATGTATGCGCAGATATCGGATGCAAAGCCGAAACCAAATTATCGCTAGTTTTTTGAACTTGCGAACCGCTATCCATCAACAATATTTTAAACACCAGTATTGGCGGGCGTTTTAAAGCCAAAATGTCTTAAGTCGCCTGCCAGATAACGGTTTCACATTTGACACTCGTTGCGCGTTGCAAGCTCGGCACGAATGCGATACTGGCAGCTGCGTGATTATTCGATCACGCCTTTTTCTTTGTGCTATGACCCATATGATTCAACCACCTCCACTCAAAAACGATAATTTCCTGCGCGCGTTGATGCGTGAGCCCACGCCTTACACGCCGATCTGGATCATGCGCCAAGCGGGCCGATACCTTCCCGAATACAACGCAACGCGAAAAAAAGCGGGCAGCTTTCTGGGGCTCGCAAAAAACCCAGACTACTGCACCGAAGTGACGCTGCAACCGCTGGAGCGCTTTCCGCTGGATGCGGCGATTTTGTTTTCCGACATATTGACTGTGCCCGACGCGATGGGCTTAGGGCTTTATTTTGTCGAAGGCGAAGGCCCGAAATTCGAGCGCCCGTTGCGCACCGAGGACGATGTTAAAAAATTGCCGCTGGCTGATATGGGCCAGCTGAAATATGTGACCGATGCGGTCACACAGATTCGCGGCGCGCTGGATCGCCGTGTGCCGTTGATTGGTTTTTCGGGCAGCCCGTTCACGCTCGCCTGCTACATGATTGAAGGTGGTGGCTCGGATGATTTCCGCACCACCAAAACCATGATGTTTCAGCGCCCCGATTTACTGCACTCGATTTTGGAAAAAAATACCGAGAGCGTGGTCGCGTATTTGAACGCGCAGATTGATGCCGGCGCTGAAGCGGTCATGCTGTTCGATACCTGGGGCGGCGCGTTGTCGCATCACGCTTATCAGGAATTCTCGCTCGCCTACGCAAAACGCGTGATGGCGCAATTAAAACGCGAAAATCAGGGCCGTATCGTGCCCCGTGTTTTCTTCACCAAGGGCGGCGGGCTGTGGCTCGAATCCATGGCGGAGATGGGTGCCGACGCGCTGGGGCTGGATTGGACGATCAATTTAGCGGAGGCTAAAAAGCGAGTCGGCCACAAATTCGCGCTGCAAGGTAACCTCGATCCGCTGACACTTTTTGCGCCGCCGAACGTGATTGAAAAAGAAGCCGAGCGCGTGCTAACTGAATTTGCATACGACAAAAATGCGAATGGGCACGTGTTTAATTTGGGTCATGGCATTTCACAATTTACGAATCCGGCGCATGTGGAAGCGCTTGTTCACGCGGTTCACCGCGCCAGTGCTAGAGCCTCTTGAAGAGGCAAGATTGTCAAGCGTATTTTTTGTGTCTTTTTTGTTTTTTGAGCTTGCTTATGCACAGAAAGCGTGATTCCGCTGCGACCCGCAGTGGAATCGCGGGGTGGCTTACTAAATAATTTTAACTCTTTGATTATTATCGACTTTAAGTTTATTGCGCTGCGTCAAAGCGTTTGCAGGTTAGAAAAAAAATGAACGTTTTCAACGCGAAAGACGAGCTACCCACAAAGTTATCCACAGGCCAAAACGATTGTCCCCGCGAGCTGCTCAAGACATAGGCAAACACGCTTGCAGACACAGTCACGTTCATTTGTGAGAGCCATAAAATTAGCCACGTTATTAAACGGGACACCGCGTTTGAACCGTTTTATGCGCCCAATAGTTCGCAAGGCTTTGATAACTTTTGAATAGGCGCTAACCGCTACGATGAAAAAAGTTGTATTGACCGCGGAGCATAGGGATACGTCCACCGCGACCGCGCTGGCCTCAACACCAATCGCACAAGTCGTGCTGGATTTGCCGCTCGCTCAATCGTTTGATTTTCTGGGCCCCGGTTTGGGAGCAGAATCGATTGGCAAGCTAGTGGTGGTTCCATTTGGGCGCGGGACGGGTCGCGGCATCGGGCGCAATACTCAACACGGCGAAACCGATCCGGACGCGCCAACGCAAACCCAAACGGTCGGATTAATTGTAGATGTGGTCAGCACCACCGCCGTGCCGCTTGCGAAGCTCAAATCAATTACGGTGATGCAGGCGAACGTGCCCGCCTTCAGCGCCGCCGACATGGCGTTGTTCCGATTTTGCGAGCGCTACTATCACTATCCGCTGGGCCAAATCGCACTCAACGCGATTCCGCCGACGTTGCGTTTGCCCAAGTTATTTTTACCGCGAACCCAGCGCGCTTACGCCATCAGCGAATCGGGGCGCCATCATCTGGCGGGTTTAAACGCAGCACCGCAGTCGACGAACGGGACCGCTGCACAACCCCGCAACACCGTCCAGCGACAGCTGCTGGCGCTGCTGGCCGCCTGTGACAGCATGCTGGCGGCGCAGCTAAAGCAACAGTTCGCGAACGCGGGAACATCACTGCGGGCGCTGGTCGAAAAGCATTTGATTGTGACGGTTGAGTCTGCTGGTTGTGGCCATAAAAATGACGCCCCCCGCCACGATACAAACGTCGTTAGCGCGAAATTTATGTCAGCCCATGCGCTGAATGCGGAACAGACGCTGGCCATTGCCGCGATTGAAAACGCCTTGGGTCGTTTTACACCGATATTGTTGAACGGCATTACCGGTAGCGGCAAAACAGAAGTGTATTTACACGCGATTCATCGCGCGCTGAGGCAGCGCAAGCAAGCGCTGGTGCTGGTACCCGAGATCAATCTTTCGCCTGCCTTTGCGCGCGCCGTCGCGGCGCGTTTTCCGCACAGCCAGATCGCAGTGCTGCACAGCGGCATGGCCGATACGCCGCGTGCCGAAGCATGGCTGGCGGCCCAAGCTGGCCGCGCCGATATTGTAATTGGCACGCGGCTGGCAGTGTTTACACCCATGCCGCGCTTAGGCTTGATCGTGGTCGATGAAGAACATGATCCCTCTTACAAACAACAGGAAGGATTTCGTTATTCGGCGCGCGATGTCGCTGTGTTTCGCGCACAGGCCGCACTTTGCCCGGCCGTGCTGGGCTCGGCCACGCCGTCGCTTGAAACACTGCATAACGTAGAGCGCGGACGGTTTCAAATCTTGAACCTGACGACCCGAGCCGCGCCCAATGCGGCGTTGCCACGCGTCGAATTTATCGATACCAATATTGAGCGTGCCCGAGACGGGCTCACCCAAAGCCTCATTCGCGCCATTGACGAAACCGTTAAACGCGGCGAGCAAGCGCTGATTTTTATCAATCGTCGCGGCTACGCGCCCGCACTGGTATGTGCGCAGTGCGGCTGGATGCCGGCCTGCTCGCGCTGCACCGCGAAACTGGTGTTCCATAAAGGCGATGCGCGCCTGCGCTGCCATCATTGCGGATTCCAGTCGCGCATCCCGGCCAAATGCGGCGATTGCGGCAGCCTCGAGCTGATCGCGGCGGGCGAAGGTACGGAACGCGTGGAATCGTCGCTGCAAGCCGCCCTGCCGGGCCTCAGAATGGCGCGAGTGGATCGTGATTCGACTCGCAAACGCGGCAGCGCCGAAAAGATATTCGAAAGCGCGGCCAAGGGCGAGCTGGACGTGTTGGTCGGCACCCAGATGCTATCGAAAGGCCATGATTTCCCCAACATCACGCTGGTGGGTGTGATCAATAGCGACGGAGCGATTTTTTCGGCAGATTTCCGCGCCGCCGAACGACTCGCCGCGCAGATGATGCAGGTGGCGGGCCGCGCCGGACGAGCCCAGCTGGCGGGGCGCGTGCTGATCCAAACGCGGTTTCCCGGTCATGCGGTATATCAGGCGATTGCCGCGCAAAATTATGCGCAGTTTAGTGCCGTGGCCCTGAAGGAACGCGAGTTGTCGCATTTGCCGCCGTATTCGTTTCTGGCGATGCTGCGCGCCGAATCGCGCGACTCGAAATTGCTGGCCGATTTTATGAGAAGTGCGGCGACACTGGCGAGCAAGCAACTTACATCCTCGCAGCTTGGGGAGGCAGTTGATTCACAACGGAACAAATCCACCGTGAGCCCGCCAACCACCTCGACCCGATTACAGGTTTGGGATCCCGTGCCGCCCACGCTCGCGCGCAAGGCAGGTTTTGAGCGACAACAACTCATGATTCAGGCCGACTCACGCAAATCTCTGCAGCAATTCCTCGCGTCATGGTTGCCACAATTGAGCGACTATCAAGCGACGCATAAATTACGAAATATCAAGTGGATAATTGACGTTGACCCCCAAGACGTTTGATCCACGCCAGCGCGGAACAAGCCCACAAACCATGCATTACAGCAAGATTCTTGAACAGTGGTTGGAAAGCGCCCCTAAAATCGCTATAATCTGCGGCTTCGCTGGGAATTCACGCG
>JANYGV010000255.1 GCA_025359285.1 Burkholderiales bacterium | reverse complement strand
ATCATTTCGCCGACCCCGATCAGCAAAAGTTTGACATCGCGAATATCACCGAACAATTGTTGCGCGAGCTTGAGCGAGGCCGCCGCCATGCTGACTGAGGTCGAGCCAATATCAGTTTCGGAACGTACTTCCTTTGCGACTTTAAAAGTGTCCTGAAATAGCCGATCAAGCGCGCCAGATAAGGCGCTGGCCTCACCCGCAATTTTTACGGCGAGTTTCATCTGCCCCAAAATCTGTGGCTCACCCAGAATCATCGAATCCAAACCACTCGCCACCCTGAAAGCGTGGCGTGGCACCTCAGCTTCGGACAAGGTATAAAAATGCGACGTTAAATCTAACCCTTTGACGGCGGGAACGGAAGAAAGCCATTTAGCTGCGCGCACCAGCACGTCATCAGTCGGCGCACGGAAATAAATTTCGGTGCGATTACATGTGGAGACCAGTGTGACTTCATCCGCATCGGTTTCCGCGCGCAATTGATCAATCGCGCCGCGCTGCGCTTCGAGCGGAAACGCGACCCTCTCGCGAACCTCAATGGGCGCGGTGCGGTAGTTGAGTCCGAGAGCGAAGAGTGGCATCTGGTATGGCTATTCGGGCGATCTGGGCGGTTGCACCCGTGATTAATCAGTAAAAATTGCGCGGCGGGTTAATCCAGCCAGCAATGAAGTGCCCAGATTATAACAGCGGTGTTTTCATAGGCTCACGTTGAGCGTCAGATTCGCGTGGCAGCCATCAAAGTGAATCCAGATTTTTCAGCGTGATCGCCGCTTGCCCGCGAATCGCCGCGCGCTCGTCATCAGTCATGCGCGTGATATTGCGCACCATCAGCGAGGTGCGTGGATTTCCGGCTAGCGATTCCTCGTGCTTGTCGAGAAAGTTCCAGTACAGCGTCGTAAATGGGCACGCGGTCGCACCGGTTTTAACGTCCGGCTTGTAGCGACAGCCGGTGCAATAATTGCTCATCCGCTTGATGTACGCACCACTCGCGATGTAGGGCTTGGACGTAAATCGTCCGCCGTTGGCATACAGCGCCATGCCCGCGACATTCGGCAGTTCCACCCAGTCCACTGCATCGATATAGACCGCCAAATACCAGTCTTCCATTTCCTGCGGTTTGGTTTCCGCCAACAGCCCAAAAATACCCGTGACCATCAACCGCTGAATATGATGGGCATAACCGTATTCGAGCGTCTGGCCGATCGACTGTTTCATGCAATTCATTTGCGTATCAGCCGTCCAATACCACGCTGGTAATTTGCGCGCATGTTTGAAATGATTGGCCTCGCGCATGCCAGGCATGTCCAGCCAGTAAGTGCCACGAATAAATTCGCGCCAGCCCAAAATTTGGCGCACAAATCCTTCCACGCTTTCAATCGACGCATGGCCTTTTTTAAGCGCCTGCACCGCCGCCGCGATGACTTCGCGTGGGTTCAATAATTTGACGTTCAGTGCGGCTGAAATCAGGCTGTGGAAAAGGTAAGGCTCGTTTACCCACATCGCATCCTGATAATCGCCAAACTTGCCAAGACGCCCGTGGATAAACGCCTTCAGGGCTGTTAGCGCATCTTCGCGCGTCACCGCCCAAGCGAATTTATCGACGCTGCCGGGATGATCGGCAAAATGTTTTTCGATGTCGCTAAATACTTCTCGCGTAATTTTATCCGGTACAAACGCAGGCGCCACGGGCACGTCACCCGGCCCCGCCTTCCCAAACGCGCCGCGATTTTCGGCGTCGAAATTCCAGCGTCCTCCGAGCGGCTCTTCGCCGTCCATCATCACCGCATGGCGCTTGCGCATCATCCGGTAGAAAAATTCCATGCGCAGCTGTTTGTAAGCTTTTGACCACGCCACAAATTCTCTTCGCGAGAGCAGAAAGTGCGTGTCTTCACGAATCGCTAAGGCTACGTTTTTACTCTCCCCATTTTTTTCAAACCAGGCACGAATGGATTGCTCAACGCGGTAGTCGCCCGGTTCCACCAACACCACTTTTTCGGGCTGATGGCGGTCTATTGCCGCACTCAGCGCCGCAGTCAAATCGGCGCACGAGTGGGTATCGATACTGGCGTAATCGACCTCGAAGCCTCGTGCGCGCAGGTGCGCTGCGAAATGCCGCATCGCGGACAGGAAGTACGCAGTTCGCGGTTTGCTGCTCCACACATGTGTTGATTCTGTTGCAACTTCCGCCATGAAGACCTGGTCTAGTTTGGGATCAAAATCGGCTAGCGCAGCGCTTTCGTGATCGAGTTGATCGCCGAGGATGAAGACGAGTTGGCGGGACTTATTTTTTGTGCTCGTCTTGGTGGTCGTGGCGTTTAAGCGAGATTTGATTTTAGGCATGGTCATATCGCTTTTACTTTAAGTAACAAGGGGGGAAGTGAAGTGCTAACGGCGGTGGGCGGTGCCAAAGTGACGTTAGGGAGACGTTCGCGGTTAAGTATTGTTGCTAGTTATTAACCTCATCTGCCGCGCCTTATGCTTTCCGTCCGGCATTGGCGCGACAGCGATCAGAGCAAAATTTGACCTCATCCCAGTTTTTTGCCCATTTTTTACGCCACGTCATCGCGCGACCGCAGGCAACGCATGGTTTTTCGGGCAGGTAGGATTTGTTCCCAGCAAATGACGCAGATTTTTGATGGTTAGATTTCATATTAGTTGGCAATATTGCTTGGCTGATTCCATTAAACTTGAACAGAGATTTTAATATTAGGAGTTATTGGTATGAGAAATGTTGGATATGTTGTTAGGCACACTGCCAGCAGTATGATCTGCGTATTATTTATTGGTTTGACACAGTTTGTCGCATTTGTTGCGGACGCTCAGGCAACCCCCGCAGCACCTAAGGCCACGCCAACGTCTGTCAAGTCGGTTGAGACTAGTAGCGGCTCTGCGTCGAGCTCCTGCCCATCATTGCTCAACCAAAAATTCACTTCTCTGCAAGGCAAGCCACAAGATTTCTGCAATTACAGCGGCAAAGTTGTTGTTGTCGTGAATACCGCAAGCTACTGCGGATTCACCGAGCAATACCAAGGCTTGCAGGCGGTATATGACAAATACAAGGAAAAAGGCTTAGTGGTGGTGGGCTTTCCCGCCAATGATTTTGGCAAGCAGGAGCCTGGATCTAACGCAGAGGTCGCTGATTTTTGTGAGCGAACCTATAAAGTTAAATTTCCAATGATCGAAAAAACGTCAGTGTTGGCGGGGCAAGCCAATCCGCTGCACGAGGCCTTGTTCAAAGCGACAGGTGAGCGGCCGAAATGGAACTTTCATAAGTATGTTATCGCCCGGGATGGCACAACGGTCCAAAGTTTCGGTAGCCGGGTGGCACCAGAGTCACCAGAATTTGTAGCGCAAATAGAAAAGCTGTTGGCGGCAAAATAAGTTAAACTTTACAATGTGTTACCGCAAGTGCATCATGTAAATTCTCAGATACTTTGGAAAATGTACTAGCTTATGGCCGCAGCTGTTGCAACTACGTTTAGTCCGCTAGGACGTGCCCTCGTCCAACAGGGCAAGCTCGTCCAGGCGGATGCCAATGCGATTCAGGTCGAAGCCAAAAAAAGCGGCATCACGTTTATTGAGCAACTGGCCGCATCTAAGAAAATTTCATCGAAAGAGATTGCGCTGTTTGCCGCGCAGACATTTGGTTTTCCGCTAGTTGATTTGGCTGCGATCGACCCGGAGCAGCTTCCTACCTCGTTGATTGATCCCAAACTCGTTGCATCGAAGCGCGCATTGCCGTTGCAGAAGCGCGGCAATCGTTTATTTGTCGCGATTTCTGACCCGACTAATGAACAGGCGCTCACCGAGTTGAAGTTTGCAACTGGCATGACGGTAGAACCGATCATCGTCGATGAGGATCGGCTTGCTGCGATGCTCAAAAAGTTTGGTGAATCAGGTGCCAAAGCGCTTGATCAACTGATGGGTGATGATGTTGATTTAGAGAATATTGACCTTGGTAGCGATGGTGCAGACGAGGCGCAAAGCACTTCGTCAGCTGAAGAAGTGGATGACGCCCCGGTCGTAAAGTACGTGCAGAAAGTTTTGATTGATGCAATTAATAGCGGTGCATCCGATATCCATTTTGAGCCTTACGAAAAGTTTTATCGTATTCGTTATCGGCAGGACGGCATTTTGTACGACGTTGCACAGCCGCCCCTGGCCATCAAGGAAAAAATTGCGTCCCGCATTAAGGTAGTTTCCAAGCTCGATATATCTGAGAAGCGCGTCCCACAGGATGGCCGCATGAAGCTTCGTTTGTCGGCGAGTCGTGCGATCGATTTTCGGGTGTCGACACTGCCAACGTTATTCGGCGAAAAGATTTGTATGCGTATTCTCGATCCGTCGAGCGCCACACTGGGTATTGATGCATTAGGATACGACCCTGACCAAAAAGAATTACTAATGGATGCGATTCAGCGTCCTTACGGCATGGTGCTGGTGACAGGGCCGACCGGCTCGGGTAAAACAGTTTCGCTTTACACCTGCCTTAATATTTTGAACAAGCCTGGTATCAACATTTCTACCGCTGAAGATCCCGCTGAGATTAACCTGCCGGGCATTAATCAGGTCAATGTGAATGACAAGGCCGGGCTTACTTTTTCTGTCGCGCTTAAGGCGTTTTTGCGTCAAGATCCCGACATTATTATGGTCGGTGAGATTCGCGATCTGGAGACGGGCGAAATATCCATCAAAGCCGCGCAAACCGGTCATATGGTGATGTCTACATTGCACACCAATGACGCGCCGACAACGCTAACCCGCCTGATGAACATGGGTATTGCGCCGTTCAACATTGCGACCAGCGTGATATTGATTACCGCGCAACGCTTGGCGCGAAAGTTATGCGTCTGCAAGCGTCCGGTTGAGATTCCCAAAGAGGCTTTGCTGCGTGCCGGTTTTCAGGAAGAAGAGCTGGACGGAACCTGGCAACCATACGGCCCTGTCGGTTGCGAAATTTGCAAAGACACGGGGTACAAAGGCCGCGCAGGTATTTACCAAGTAATGCCCGTATCGGACGAAATGCAACGCATTATTATGAAAAATGGAACCTCGATTGATATTGCTGATCAGGCGCGTCGTGAAGGCGTATCTGATCTACGGCAGTCTGGTTTGAGGAAGGTAAAGTCGGGAATTACTTCTCTTGCCGAGGTTGAATCTGTCACAAACGAATAAGCTCATCACGCTCGTGCAGCACAAAGCTTGCATGATGCATTTAGTAATGTTGGCTGTAATGCCCAGAAATTTCACCAAAGGAGTGGCCCATGGCTACCGCAGCGGTTTCTGCTAGAGATTCAAAAGATGTCAAGGTCTATTCCTTCGTATGGGAGGGTAAAGATAAAACGGGCAAGATCGTCAAAGGCGAAATGCGCGCATCAGGCGAAGCGGTTGTTAATTCGACGTTGCGCCGACAAGGTATCCAAAATCTTAAAGTAAAAAAAATTTCCGGGCGGCGCGGCAAAAGAATTACCGCCCAAGACATCACCTTTTTTACCCGCCAATTAGCGACCATGATGAAAGCGGGCGTGCCGCTGCTTCAGGCGTTTGATATTGTTGCAAAAGGCCACAGTAACCCGTCGGTCACCAAACTTCTGATTGACATCAAGTCGGAGGTGGAAACCGGTAGCAGCCTAGCTCAATCATTCCGTAAATACCCGCTGTACTTCGATTCACTTTATTGCAACCTGGTCGGGGCGGGCGAGCAGGCCGGTATTTTGGATACATTGCTGGATCGATTGGCGACCTACCAGGAAAAAATCCTGGCGATCAAGGGCAAAATCAAAAAAGCATTGTTTTATCCCGTGTCGATTTTAGTAGTGGCATTTATCGTGGTGGCCATCATCATGATTTTTGTGATCCCACAATTTAAATCATTGTTCGACGGATTCGGTGCGGCGTTACCTGCGCCAACGCTATTTGTGATGCAGTTGTCTAATATTTTCACTTCTTATTGGTACATCATTTTTGGTGTGCTTGGCGGTGGCGGATGGTTGTTCTTCAACACCTGGCGGCGCAGCGAAAAAATGCAGTTTGCAATGGATCGGCTCTCGCTCAAACTTCCAGTGGTCGGTAATGTGTTGCAAAAAGCGACCATTGCACGCTGGACGCGGACGCTCTCGACCATGTTTGCAGCTGGTGTGCCGTTGGTAGAGGCGCTTGATTCAGTGGCAGGCGCTTCAGGTAACCGCGTCTACTACAACGCCACCAAGAAAATTCAAGCGGATGTCAGCACAGGAACGAGCCTCACGGTATCGATGCAAAATAGTGCGGTGTTCCCGAACATGGTGCTGCAGATGTGTGCGATTGGTGAAGAGTCTGGCGCGCTTGATAGCATGCTCGGAAAAGTCGCAGATTTTTACGAACGCGAAGTTGATGACGCCGTTGACGCCATGGCCAGTTTGATGGAGCCAATAATCATGGTGGTCTTGGGCGGACTAATCGGTGGTTTGGTGATTGCGATGTACTTGCCAATCTTTAAAATGGGTCAGGTTGTCGCCTAAATTGGTTGTCGCCGTTGTCGCCCCTACCGCCATCGTGATCGCGTTGATTCGAGAGGCAAAAATAAGTTTGATTCAACGCGTCTCCACCGCACATTATTTACAGTAGAAAAATAAAAAATGGAGTTAATCGACACATTTAGAGATTTGCCGTGGTTTTTTATTGGCACTGCTTCCGTTTTTGGATTGGTGGTGGGCAGTTTCTTGAATGTGGTCATCCACCGGCTGCCAAAAATGATGGAAGCGGACTGGCGGGCCCAGTGCGTCGAGTTTTTGCATCCCGAGCAAGCCGTCAATGTAGTTGCAGCCACCTCACCGCGCTATAACTTGGTGGTGCCACGATCTGCATGTCCGTCATGCGGCCACAAAATTACCGCAATAGAAAATATTCCACTGCTTAGCTATCTGGTTTTGCGTGGCAAGTGTACGGCGTGCAGCGCATCTATCGGAATTCGTTACCCGTTGGTTGAGTTGCTCACGGGGGTTTTGACAGGTTTTTTGGCTTGGCATTTCGGCGTTTCGTGGCAGGCATTTTTCGCAATCATTTATTTGTGGGCATTGATTACGCTCGCGTTCATTGATGCCGATACGACCTTGCTTCCCGACGACATTACCCTGCCGTTTTTGTGGCTCGGGGTACTCGTAAATTTAGGCGCCGCGTATACAACAATTCAATCTTCAATTATCGGTGCGGCCGCAGGCTATTTGGCACTTTGGTCCGTGTATTGGGCCTTCAAATTGATTACTGGCAAAGAAGGTATGGGTTATGGTGATTTCAAGCTGCTCGCCGCACTCGGCGCATGGCTTGGTTGGCAGATGCTGCCG
>JANYGV010000220.1 GCA_025359285.1 Burkholderiales bacterium | reverse complement strand
GTGCCGTCTTACAATCACGCGCGTTTTATTGCCGTGTGCCTGAATTCGGTTTATCGCCAGACTTGGCGGCGCATCGAGCTCGTTGTCATCGATGATGGTTCGGTCGACGATTCAGTTGCGCAGATTCGTCAGCTGCTGCTGGCGTGCCCGTTTCCGCACACTTTTATTGCTCGGGAAAACCGAGGCGCGCATGAAACGATTAATGAAGCCATCGCGGTGGCGACAGGCGATTACATCAACATCCTGAATTCTGATGATTGTTTTCATCCGCAGCGGATCGAGAAAATGGTGGCGCATGTGGCGGGAATGGGCGCTGATTGGGGATTTGCGGGGGTCGAAATCCTCGATGACCGCGGCGTTATCGCGCCATCATCGCTTGAGTCAGCATCGGGAAAATTGAAGATGATTGTGGCAGGTGTCGACGCCGCGCCGACGATTGGCTTTGCGTTGTTGCGTCATAACGTCGCGATCTCGACCGGCAATTTTTTTATCCGCCGCGAATTTTTTCGCGAAATGGGTGGCTTTTCAGATTTGCGTTATGTGCACGATCAGGAGTTTGCGCTGCGTGCCACGCTCGTATCCGAGCCCATATATGTGGCGGAAAAACTTTACGGATATCGGGTACACGGCAGCAACACCATTTCAGAAACGGGCTCGACGGCTGGTGCCGAAACGGGCGCGATGCTTGATCAACACATTCAAAATTTGCTCAGTCCCCGCGCCGTACCCAATCCATTTGCGCCGACGCGCGCCAATTGGGGCGAGTATGTGACGTCCTATGTGTTGCGCTACGGGTTCGGCGGGTTGCCCTCGGCAGCGCAGCTGGCGGAGATTGCGCAGCAGGCGATGGGTAATGATGCGGCGAAGGGAATGAGCAACGGTGAAGGAATGGCAGGTTCCGCTACTGGCGCAGACACATGGTTGAGTCGCGTGGAAGGGCTCGCTGGGGCGCAGCCATTGCTTGCAACAATGTCGACGCCACCGAACGGTATTCAGGCCACGTTTGACCAGTTTCAGCGCTACGGCATTGTCGCGCGGACTGTTGAGCACCTGCGGCGCGCGGGCCAAGTGTTCACGATCCTTGAAGTAGGCGCAAATACGCATCGCATTCTGGGCAAGCTTTTACCGAACGACAAAATCACCTACCTCGACCGCGAAATTCCACCCGAGATGCAAGGTGCGAACGACGTGCTGATTGGCGATGCGACCCAGCTTAATATGCTTGACGGTGCATTCGATCTGGTGGTGGCGCTGGACGTGTTTGAGCATATCGAGTCGCCGCGCCGCGAGTTTTTTTTGCGGCACATTACGCGCGTGTCGCGCATTGCCACGATGCTCGGCGCTCCCTTTGCGAGCGCTGCGGTGCGCGCGGCAGAAGACAGCGCCTGCCAGTTCTGGGATGGACTGTTTAGTAAACCCTATCGTTGGCTGGTGGAGCATGCCGAAAACGGTTTGCCTGACTTGGCCCAAACCAGGCAAACCCTCGCTGACCTGGGCATGCAGTGCGTGCATTTTGGGCATGGCAATTTGCCGTTATGGCGTGAGCTGATGAAGGCACATTTTGCGGCGGAGTTCTCGACTGAACTGCGTGCGCCGGTGGCGGCGATGGATAGTTATTACCGGGATCATTTGCTGCTGGCCGATGTGAGCGAGAACGCAACCTATCGGCAGTTTTTATTGTGCACGCGGGACGCTGCGGTACGGCAGCAGCTGGCCGATTTTCCCGCAAGTCTGGTCGCAAATTCTAGTGATAGACAGCCACCCGTTGACCTTGAGTCGCTAATGGAAGTGCTGCACGCGATGCAACAGATCGCGGTGGTTGCCAAACGTGTTTCTGCGGACAGTTAGGTGGCCCTTAATCCGCTTGCCCAAGCAGACGCAATGAATGCAAGCATCGATTTTTCAATCATCATCTGCAGCCATCTACCGCATCGGGCCTCAGCTGCGCATGCACATTTTGAAAAACTGTTTGCCGGGCGCGTATTTGAAATTATTATGATTACCGATGCTGTTTCGCTATGCGAGGGCTACAACCGAGGTTTTGCGCAGTCGGTGGGCAGGTTCATTATTTTTAGCCATGACGATATCGAATTCGTCAACGCCAACTTGCCTGAGCAGTTGGCCGCCCATCTCGACGCCTTTGACGTAATTGGCGTCGCCGGTACCACGCTCCTTACCAATGGCGCCTGGGTCAGCGCGGGCGACCCGCATGCGTTTGCTTTATTTGCTTATCCTGACGTGGAGGAAGGTCGCGTGCTGATAAAAGTATGTGGTCGTGGCGGTGCGGCAATTGCCCATGTGCAGGCGTTGGACGGCTGCTTTATGGCGGCTAAACGCGCGGCAGTGGAGCAGATCGGGTTTGATGCCTCAAGCTTTGATGGCTTTCATTTATACGATCTGGATTTCTCCTACCGCGCCTATTTGCAGGGACTGAATGTTGCCGTGTGTCGTGATCTACTGCCCATTCACGCGTCCACCGGCAAGCCGGATCAGCATTGGCACAAATATCGTGAACGCTTTGAGGACAAATTCAGGGCGCAGCTAGCCGCCGCCGCAGACGGCATTCGAGGGATAAAAGCGCCAGTTGAATTAGCGGGATTGGCGGGGACTGCAGAACCACCGCCGCCACAGCAATTACAGCGCATTAGGCCGACACGCGTTGTACAGGTACGACTGGCAAAGCATTCGCTGGCGGCGTTCATTGCCGAGGGCGGTTGCGAGCGATTGATGGCAGCGCTTCGTTAGCCGTGCACTAGCGCAAACGAGACTGTATTTGGCTATGGTGCCAGGCGAATGATGCGGCTGGTGGAAATGCGTTGCGTGATTTCATCGGCGCTGATCGCGGGCGAACAAAGATTGCCCTGGCCATAATCACAGCCCAGTTCCAGCAAGGTTCGCCACTGCGCCTCGGTTTCGACACCCTCCGCAAAAATCGATTTGCCCAGCGCGCGACCGAGCGTTGCGATCGCACGAACGATCTCTTTGGCCTCGGCTGTTTCGGTCATTTTGTTGACGAAAGAGTGATCAGTTTTGAGCGAATCAATCGGCAACGTCGCCAAGTAACTGAGCGAAGAATAGCCGGTGCCGAAATCATCAATGCTGATTTTGATGCCCGCGGCCCGCAATGCTGAAAGTGCCGCTACGCCGCCTTGGGTGCCGTCCATAAACGCACTCTCGGTGAGCTCGATGGTCAGCAAGCTTGCCGGAATCTGCGCGTCGGTCAAGGTGCTGATCACAAATGGGACGAAGTTCGGCTGATTGAATTCGCGGCTCGAAATATTCACGCTCATATGCAGCATATCGCCCTGCTGGTGACCCGCTTCGCGCCAGCGCTTCATTTCTTGGCAGGCTTCGGTAATTACCCACTTACCAATCGGAAAGATCAGGCCGGTTTCTTCTGCCAGCGCCAAAAAAGTAGCGGGATAAAGCAAGCCCCGTTTCGGATGCGCCCACCGAATCAGTGCTTCATAGCCGTAAAGGCTGCGATCACCAAATCGATGTTGTGGCTGATAGTGGAGCCGCAATTCACCTAACGCGATGGCGTGACGCAGCTCGTTTTCCAGTTGCAAATCCGCGCTGGCACGGCCATGCGGGCTGAGGTCAAAAACGGCGTGTTGTGCCTTGCCCGCGGCTTTGGCTTTATACATTGCCGAAACCGCATCGCGAATCACATCGTCTGGCGTTTCATGTCGAGGCGCGCTATAGCAAATGCCGATACTGGCGCTGGAGGTAATTTCCGTGTCGCCCGTTTGAAAGGGCTCACGCGACATCTCTTGCAGGCCGGTCGCCAATTCGAGGGCGTTGTCGCCTAGCTGCACGTCTTCTACCAGCACAGCAAACTCATCGCCACCGAGCCTTGCCACCATATCGGTGGGGCGAAGCGCAGCCTGAATGCGTTTTGAAAAGCCGATTAAAAGTTGATCGCCTGCGCTATGGCCCAGGCTGTCGTTGACCGATTTGAAACGATCAAAATCAAGAAACATTACCGCGAATTGTGTGCTCGGATTGCGTTTTACACGCGCAATCGCTTTGGCAAGCTGCTCCCGAAAATATACTCGATTCGGCAAGCTGATAAGTGCGTCATGATAGGCAGTATGCAGCAGCGAGGCTTCAATTTTTTTGCGGTCGCTGATGTCCTGAATCTGCACAATAATACCCAGCGGATAGTCGGCTGCTTGCTGAAAATGCGAGACATTAAAGACCACGCTCAAGCGCGCCCCATTTTTGTTTGTGCAATGCAGCTCGCGTCAGGTCACATTTTTTCCGCCATCGCGTACGGCAGCGATCTCGTTCAGAAATAGGGTGAAATCATCGGCGGGCAAATACGCGCCGAACGCGTTCCCGACTAAATAGGATTCTTCGTAGCTCAGCAGCTTGCAGGCGGCCTGGTTTACTTGCAGGATTTTGCCGTTTTGCTCGGCCAGCGCCATGCCAATCGCAGCGTGGGTTGAACGCGCTGTGAAATCGCTGTGAAATCGCCGCTCGCTAGGCTGCAGTTCAGCGGCATGCGCGTTGGCAACCGCTAATTCCCGCTTGGCCATTTCAAGCAATTTTGCCTGCGCTTCATCGGCGGCTTTTGCGCGATCAAAAATAAAGTCGGCGGATAGCAAAAACATCACGATGATCGGGATTGCCGCGACCAGCACCACCACGCCGTATTGCAACGCGGCCTCGCGCATGAGTGCGGCGATGGCCGCGCTGGAGACATAGGCAAGGCGATCCAGCTCAGGTTTTTGAGCCACAGCAGCGGTAAAATTGCCTCATCCCGCTTTAACGCGATAAGCGTGAACGGCAAAATACAACTGCCGATATAGTAAAGAACTGAAAAGGCGACCAGCACCGCCGCCTCAACACCAAACAGTTAGCGTTAAAAAGCTGAAAATATCGCCGCCCAGCAACGCGATTTTTGCGCGCGGCACGTGTATCGGAAAAAAACGCTTACGAATGATGTCAGGCCAGCGCCGATCAGAATCTGCGGTAAAACCGGTTTTTCAAACGCAGCCACCACGAATGTAGCGTGCAACAGCAACAGATAGCCGATGGCCGTTATTGACCACGAGTACATGCGCGCTTTTCGGTTGTAGTCGTACATGGCGTTTGAATAATTTTCAGCGTGTTGTAATCAAGGCTCGCGCCATA
>JANYGV010000201.1 GCA_025359285.1 Burkholderiales bacterium | reverse complement strand
AGCTGGGTGGCATTTTTATTTACTGGTGGAGCCGGCGGGAATCGAACCCGCGTCCGCAAGCCCTCTACAGGCCGCTCTACATACTTAGATTCCATTATTTGATTTCGCCCCACGTACGCCAATGGCCGGGCTGACGCGACGCTAGCCACCTAAATTTAACTTTCTACCAAGTAGCCCGGCAGAAAGCGATCCTCGTTAATGACTCTGCTGCTTGTTGCCAAGCCCGGCGTTGAGGCCCACCGGTGCAGAGCGCGGCCGGTTATTAAGCGGCTAGTGCGTAGTTTTCGTCGTTTGCGACTATTTGTTTGCGGTTGTATTTACGAGGTGACCACCCCTCGGTATGCACGGTTCTGCTTTGATGCCCACGTCGAAACCAGGTCGGCCGCGTACTCATTGTGTAATGTGATCATCGCATGGCCTTCTGTGTGGCGGTTACCGGTTGGGTGGGCCAGCGCATCACAATGCGCGTACCAAGGTGTGCATCGGTAGCGATCTGTACATTGCCGCTATAGCGCTCCGCCACACGTTTGACAATAGCCAAGCCCAGCCCGCAACCGCCCGTGACACGGTTGCGGCTTTGATCGGTGCGGGCGAATGGCGTGAAGAGTGCCTCGTGAAATGCAGGATCGATACCTGGGCCATCGTCGGCCACCACAATTTCGTAGCCTTGCTGAGTAGCTAAAACGCCAATATCAACGCGAGTTTTGGCGAATCGTAGCGCGTTGCGAATCAAGTTCGCCACCGCGCGAGCAAGGTACTTGGTTTCGCCGTGCACCTGCTCGACCTGGATGCCGAGATGAATGGGAATATCAATACCGGTTGCATGCGATGCGGCCAGTTCATCTTCGATTACGCGTGGCAACCAGCTATCGACGCGAATGAGGCCGAGTTGCAATGGTGGCGCATCACGATCCAATCGCGAATAAACGAGCAGTTCGTCCGTCAACTGGTCAAGTTCATTAACGTCGCGATGCATGTTGCGAATCAGCTCATCGCGCTGGTCGGGCGCATGCGTGTCTGCGCTGAGTGAAAGCGCAAATCGCAATCGCGCCAATGGTGTGCGCAGCTCGTGCGAAACCGCGCTGGTGAGTTCTTTGTGTGAGCGTAGCAAGCCAGCAATACGCGCCGTCATTTGGTTGAACGAGGCGGCCAATGGCGCGAGCGCAGACCCTTTCGAGAGGCTTAAGCTTGAATCGAGTTCGCCGTTACCCACTGCACCGGCGGCGTGCATTACACGCTTGAGATCGCGCCAAAACAAACTAAGCCATAGCAGCACCGCACTTCCGTAAAGCAGGCTTTCCGTGAGCCAGGCGAAGGTACGCGGCGTCAATACGCGGAATAAGAGCAGCGGCTGATACGGCGGTAGTGCGGATGTGATCGCGTATTCGCTGTTGCCAATACGCAAGCACCCGATCGAGCGTGTAATCGATTGATCTTTCTGATCCTGGAAGTACACCGCTTCGCCGTCGCGAATTCGTTGAATCGTTTCACTACTTATACCGAGTGACTGGAGATTGCTTAACGCAACGATCTCTGTGTGATAGGTGAGTTTTCCTTCCAGCGCAAGAAACTGTGCTGGCCAAGCAGACTGTGGGATGTCACGCATATAGTGAGCAACCAGTTCGGCAGTGGTCGTCAAAAATGGCGCGCGTTGCCGCTCTTGATGCTGCTGCGCAGTCGTCCATTCGAAGACGCGGGTCTGAATCTGAAACGACCCGAACGAAGTTGCGAGCAGGAACAGCCAGAGTTTGATGAATAGCTTCGCCATAGTTCGCGTTACTCGTCTTACCAATCTGCTGGGCTGAACAGGTAGCCCTGCGGACGAATGGTTTTGATGTGTGCATTGTCGATATCGTCGCCGAGTTTTTTTCGTAGCCGCGACATGCGCGAATCGATTGAACGATCAAAACCATCGTACTCCAGACCACGCAGCGTGCGCAAAATTTCTGCGCGCGGCAACACGCGACCCGCATTCGAGGCCAGGAGCCAGAGCAGATCAAACTCGGCGACCGTAAGATTCATACGTTTCTTACCGAGCATGGCTTCACGTGTTTGAAAACCGATGTGCAGGCGACCGAACACCAACTTGTCATTCGGACGGGCGTTGTCGCGCGCGCTAGCACTGTGAACACCGTGGGCATCTGCACTTCGTCGCAAAATGGCTTTGATGTGCGCCAGCAACACGCGCGGTTGCACCGGCTTTGTCAGGTAATCATCTGCGCCGAGTTCCAGCCCCAGCACCTGATCGATGTCTTCATCGCGCGCGGTCAGCATGAGTACTGGCGTGGTGTTGCCACGTGCGCGCAGTTTGCGGCAAATATCAAAGCCGTCCGTACCGGGCAGCATGACATCCAGAATAATCAAGTCCGGTTTTTCTATGACGATGCGTGTGAGTGCATCTGTGCCGTCGTGTTCAATCGCGACAATGAATTCGCGCGCCGACAAATATGCTGCAGTGAGTGAAGCCAGCTTCGTATCGTCTTCAACGAGCATTACTCTAGCATACAGGCCGGTTGAAGAGTCCGTCATATCACCGTTGTGACGATTGGCAAGACTATCGTTGTGCATATTGTCCTGAAGTGCGGATTGCGCGAGACGCGGTGATGTGCTTTTGCATCAAGATTTTGCGTCAATTTGCAAGGATAGGGCTTTCAACATTCACCGTTTGTAGCGAAATGTCACCGCAATTCATAGTCTGTATTTTGCGCGTCCTAAGCAAAAGATGGCTGGAAACGCCCGTCAATTCGAGGTTTTTGGTATTTGATCTATCTGCATTGATCTGCATTTCGAATTATGCCGTCACAATCTGCAACATGCGGCGCAACAGTTTGTTTGTAGTATTCATTGCATCACACAACGCAAATACCGCATACGACTGAGGGAAAAGCGCTTGAGTTTATTCTACGTCAGACCATTCTGGCACTACCGCACCTTCTCTGGTTGTAAGACCGCGCTGATCGCGATGATGCTGGCAGCGCTCACCAGTTGCGTCGGTGGCGCTGGCAGCGCCACGGGCATCAGTGCCAGCGCTGCGAAGTCAGTGACGGAATACGTCGACGCATTGGCGGCATCGGGCAACTTCACGGGCAGTGTGCTGGTCGCGCGGGGCGATAATATCATCCTCAACAAAGGCTACGGCTGGGCGGATGCGGAGAAGCAAATCGCGAATACGACGCAGACCAAATTTCGGATCGGCTCCAACACCAAGCAATTCACCGCGATGGCGATCTTGCTGCTCGAGCAGCAAGGCAAGTTGCATGTAAACGACAAGCTCTGCAATTTTGTCGATGCCTGTTCCGCTGCTTGGCAAAACGTAACTCTCAAACACTTACTCACACACACATCAGGCATTCCGGACTACATAAATTTCAATAACTTTCCGCGTTTGATCGGAACGCCCGTTTCTGTGCCCGATCTCATTGCGCGTTTCAAATCGCTGCCGCTTGATATCACGCCCGGTAGCCGCTGGCTGTACAGCAATTCGGGCTATGTGCTGCTTGGGTATGTGATCGAACGTACATCTGGCGTCTCATATGCAGACTTCTTGCAAGCCAATATTTTTGCGCCGCTGCAAATGACGCAATCAGGATACGACCAAAGTGCCATCACCGCTACCGATCACGCTCAGGGATATCTTTCAACAACGCAAAGACCTGTATTTTTGGAGATGTCGGAGTTCTACGCTGCTGGCGCGCTGTACTCCACAGTCGAAGACATGTATCGCTGGGATCAAGCGCTACTGAAAAACCAGCTAGTTCCAGCAGCCGTACTCGCGCCGATGATCACGCCGCAGATCGCTTGCCCCAGCAGCGGCTGTGCGTTATCAAGTGACGAAGGCTACGGATATGGATGGTTCATTGCCAATCCGCAGCAGCGGCACTACATTTATCACTGGGGTCGTATTGATGGTTTTACCAGTTCAAATGGTTTTTTCCCGAATGAAAAAGTGATCGTTATTGTGCTGAGCAATCTGGAGACGAGCAATGTGTTTGAGAGCGCTGTGAATGACGGTATCCTCGCGATCACTAATGAACGTTGAGGCTTCCGTGCGGATCACATTTATCGTCCTTGCATCGATTTCCGCAACGATAACTATATGTGGCTGCCAGACGGCACCACGCAAAAACGAGAATGCACCGCCGCGTCCTGTGACCACAATGTCGATGCAATCTGGCGAGCAGCAAGTGGTCCTGCAATTTCGTCGGTACGAAAACGCGATTCGATACATGCGCTATGACGATGCGGCAGACATATTCGCCGCTGATGGTGTGCTGGAACACGTTGGCGCGAATGCCGTCAATGGACGGGAGGCCATCCGCGCTTATTTGCGTTCGTTTGCAGGCTACACCGTGCTTGAACACAGTATGACCATTGACACATCCGCTGTGGCCGACCGAGCAGCGCAGCAAGCTGGGCGCTATGCGCAACGTGTTGAGACGCCTGATCGCACGAGCGTCAAGGTGAGCGGAAGTTTTGATGTACGCTGGCAGCGTTCACCAGATGGCATATGGCAGATCACTCACATGCAAACGCGTAGCGCACGATGATTTATTTTCGCGCTTTGATGGCTATCATGTTGATCGGCACATGCTTCATGCAGGGTTGCGGCGGTGGAGGGGGCAGCGGCGGCAACAGTTCAAACGCGCCACCTGCGACGACGGTAGGCTACATCGATACCGTCGTGTACTCAAGCGCACCCGGCGCCTCATTGCCCACGGCAGCAGAAATCACGGTGACCACCAAAAATCAGATCGTCATCGGTAACATCGTCGTGAGCTACACCGCTACGGCGGGACACTTGACGGCACGCGGCTTGGTATCTGGTGCGCCAGAAGCATCGTTTTTTTATGTGGCGTACACGGCAGATAACGCGAACGCGGCAACGCGGCCAATCACGTTTGTTTATAACGGCGGCCCGGGTTCTTCAACGGCGTGGTTGCATTTAGGTTCGTTCGGGCCAAAACGATTGGTCACCGGTAACCCTGCTACAACAGCGCCAGTGCCTTTCCCCTTGGTCGATAACGCCGAAAGCATGCTCGATGTGAGCGATCTTGTGTTTGTGGATGCCACTGGTAGCGGGCTTTCACAAGCGATTGCGCCGAATACGAATCAAACCTTCTGGGGCGTGGATGCCGATGCACGCGTGTTTCGCGATTTTGTGATGCGCTACCTGGCGGTCAACAATCGCAGTGCGTCGCCAAAATTTCTGTTTGGCGAATCTTACGGAACCACACGCACCGCCGTGCTGGCGAATCTACTTGAAACGGCAGGTGTGGATCTGAAGGGAATCATCTTGCAATCTGCAGTGCTGAACTACAACAGCAATTGCGGTGTGGTTTCAGTGGTGCAGAGCTGTGCGGGACACTTGCCAACTTATGCGGCAGTGGGCGCGTGGTACAACCTCGCCAATCCTGCACCGACTGCTGCGGCCTTGCCTGCATTCGTCGCGCAAGCGAGAACACTCGCCACAAGCCAGTACGATCCCGCTGTGCAAAGTTATTTGCGTACCAATACGCCACCTTCAGCGACTTTGCTCACGCAGCTAATTAATACGACGGGCTTCGCGCTCACGAATTGGCAAACGCGCTTCAATATCGACCCTGATTATTTTCAAACGCGCCTGATACCGGGCACGTTGATTGGGCGCTACGATGCACGTGTATCCGCACCGAGCGGCAGTTTACTCGCCGCCGATGGTGATCCCTCCAGCACGTTTCTCGCAGCATCGTACACGACGCGCATTGCGGAGTATTTGTCCACCAATCTGAATTACACCAACCCGAGCGCTTATGTGTTGGTGGGTAACGCCATCCAGACTTGGGATTTTTCGCACGATGCGCGTGCGCTACCCGACACCATCCCCGATCTTGCCGCCGCGATGACGCTGAACCCAAAGCTTAAAACGCTTTCAGTGAACGGCTATCACGATCTGGCGACACCGTTCTTCGTTACCGAAAACGATCTCGCGCGCCTTGGCAATAATCTTGGCAATAATCCGAACATACAAATCAGATTCTATGGTGGCGGGCACATGACGTACCTCGACGACGCGGCACGCATCGCGCAAAAAGCGGATCTCGTGCAGTTCTATCAGAACGCATTGAGCGCGCTATGAGCATTTTCCGCCGTAGGCATTTTCAGTGGGCAGGGGCGACGATGAACACATCTTTGAAACACGGCATGGTGGCTTTCGCATTGAGCCTACATTGCTGCCTGTCAGCGGCAGCAATGCCTGTGGTTACACCTCCCGCGGTCCAGATGCGCCCCTTGCAAGACCCGTGGGTGCCTGCCGCAGTTCGTCAAAAAAATTTGCGTTTGCTCGAAGAAACAAGCGGCGCGACGCTGAACGCACAAGTCGAGGCAAAGCTCAAAGCCGAGTTTGATTTTGCGGATATCACTCGATCCGGTATGCTCACGCGGCAACACGCTAGTAATGCCGGGCTTGGCTATATCGTGAAGCACTTCGCTGTCATTGATCGCAACAAGACCGGCTGGGTGCGGTTTGCCGATGTACAGGAATTCTTGCGCGCGCGTGCGATGGCATCGACCGCAACCGTGCCGAAGCCTTAAACCGGGCTTACGCCGAATACGATGCTGCGCGGTTGGGCACGGAGACTGGCACCACCAATTCCAGCATTGCCACCAGATCCCCTGCTGAATCGATCATGAGGTCAACATTCCAAGTGCGTGGATCGCTGCCACCAAGATATCCATAGCGCGCGACGATGCCTTTCATGCGTGCGGCGTGGGCGGCTTGGATATCGCGGATGTCGTCGCCAACGTACCAACAGTGTGCGGGGTCGATGTCAATCACATTTGCCCCGTGCAAGAGCGGGGCAGGGTGCGGCGTGGCGTGTAGTGTCGTATCGCCACTCGCCACGCAGCCTGCGCGGGTAACTTGCCGCATCGGCCACCGCAGTGAGGCACGCGCTGGTGCTGGTATTGCATGGTATTGGGGACAGTTCCATACCTACTACAAACTGGGCACTGAGCAGCTAGAGCACATCCCTGATTTCGTGGCAGAGAAGAATTCAACAATCTTGATGCTGAAAATCAAGGCGCGAAACGACATCAATATCCGACAGGTTCAGGCCAAGGCTGCCACTGCTGAACGTTGGTGCAAGCACGCTTCGGATCGCGTGGCAACAGTCGGTACC
>JANYGV010000160.1 GCA_025359285.1 Burkholderiales bacterium | reverse complement strand
CCAGTCGCACCGAGCGCATTAAAACTATTCGTCTGATACAGCGCGGTTATCACGTCGCCGCGAAGCAACGATACATTTTGGCGCGGATCACGAATGATAGTATCGAGCGGCATGGCGAAAACATCTTTGCCGCGCGTGAGTTGAATCGTAATCTTGTTGACGGATTGACGTACGCCGCCAGCTGCTGCAATCGCATCCAGCAACTTCTCGCCACTCGGAGACAGCGGAAAACGCAGGCTGTTGGCGACTTCGCCGACTACAGTTGCGTTCAGCGAGGTATTTTTTACCAACCGCACCAGCACCTCCGGCTGATTCGCTTTGCCGGTCAGGCGCTTGACGATATCGGCCTCAATGTCGCCCAGCGTTCGACCGGATGCCTGCACGCGGCCTGCAAACGGGATGCGGATCGTGCCTTCGCCGTCCACCAGTAGGTCAGTTAGAGTGACTGCACGCGTTGCGGACTGCGCGCGCGGGTCTACGGTACTGGTGCTGAATAGCGTGGCAGGTGGAGCTTCCCAAATTGAGACCTCGATCACATCCCCTGCACCCACGCGATAGCCGCTTTGAACTGCAGGCGAAAGGCTTTCAGAAAACAGTTTTTGTTTACGATGCAACACCAATTGCTGCACCACTGACGCATCAACATCCACCACCTGAATCGCGCCAGAAGCCGCGCTGGTATTGACTTCTGAGGCGGTCGGCCCGCTAGTCGGCAGCTGCACACAGCCACCCAACAAAATGCCAGCTAAAGCAAGGGCAGGCGCGCTAGCGAACGCTCGGAAGCGAGCAAATTGAGTCATTGGTAAGCCGTTTTCAGGATAAATCATTGAGGGGAAGACCAATGCAAGTTATTCAGTGACCAATTACATGGAAAGCGTTTTATGCCACCACAATAAATTTTACGTGAAATTTGGCCACACCACGGATGCCCGCTCTTTTGCGCTCTTTTGCGCTCGTTTATTTGCGCTCTTTTATTTGCGCTATGTCAGCTGGAGGCCGAACATCATCAGCACGTCAACGCGCTAAAGCTCAACCCAAGGCTTAACCTAAAGCTCAACCTAAGACTTAACCTAAAGCTCAACCTAAAGCTCAACCTAAAGCTCAACCTAAGGCTGCCCCTTCCTGACACGCCAACCCACCCCGTGTATCCACTTCAAAGCAGAGTGCTGTCTTCATCGTGACTTAACGGTGCCAAGTCGATCACGCGGATATTTTGGGCGATAATCTGCTGGGCGCTCGGTTCAACGCTTTCTCGATTAATAGCATTCAAATATTCGGAAATATTGAAATTAGTAGGCGTCATTAATAGGCGTCGTCAGGCGCCGCATGACGATTGGTCATCACCATAAAATTCCAAAAAAATCCGCTTTGTCAAAAATTTTAATCGACATTACCCGGCTCGTTTATCGCCGCCTTAAGGGGAAACTTCCCACCGGAATTGACCGCGTGAGTCTGGAATATATCGCGCACTACGCGCCACAATCGAGAGCAGTTCTCAGCCTCGGCCCATTTAACGCAGCGCTGTCGAAGCAAGATTCCGCCAAATTGTTTGCGGCGCTTTCCGACCGAACATTGCCTTTCACTGCACTGGGTTTGGGCGCGATTGTGAAAGCATTTTTATGGCGCTGGGTGATGCGCGACGCCGATATTCGGGGCAGTTATTTTTTTAACACCGGGCACATGGGGCTGGAAGATAAAAATTACGCCTGGTCACTGCGTCGGCGAGGCGCGCGGCCCATTGTCGTGATCCATGATTTGATTCCCGTCACTCATCCAGAATATTGTCGTCCCGGCGAGCGCGAGCGGCATGTTACCCGCATGCGCTGTGCGATCAACATCAGCGCTGGCATCGTCGCCAATTCTCAACATACCTTGAACGTTCTGGAAGATTTTGGACGCCGTCACCGCATGCCGCTGCCGCCGTGTCTGGTGGCGTTATTGGCCGGCGGCATTCCCGAGCACGCACTCGATGCCCGACCGATCACAGCACCTTATTTTGTCATTCTTGGCACCATCGAGCCGCGTAAAAATCATTGGATGCTGCTGCAAATTTGGCGGCGTCTGGTCGAGACCATGGGCAAATCGGCACCCAAGCTGGTCGTCATTGGTCAGCGTGGTTGGGAATGCGAAAACGTGGTGGATTTACTCGAGCGCACCACGCAATTAAAGCAATCGGTGATCGAGCTTCCGTCTTGTAGCGACCAGCAGCTCGCGACCTATTTGCATCATGCGCAGGCACTCCTGTTTCCATCGTTTGCAGAGGGTTACGGCATGCCCGTCACTGAGGCGCTATCCATCGGCGTTCCCGTGATCGCGAGCGATCTCGCGGTGTTTCGCGAGATTGCAGGCGACGTGCCAGACTACATTGAGCCGCTTGATGGCAAACGCTGGCAGGATGTGATTGCGGCCTACACCAGCCCGCAAAGCACGGCGCGTGCAGCGCAATTGCACCGGATCAATACATTCAGGCCAAGCACCTGGGAACAACATTTTCTGGCGGTAGATCAATTTTTATTGCGCCTTGAGCAGGGCCACCGATAGTGACCCAGGATCGGGTGCCCCAGCGCCGCACATTTTTGTTTTTGCAGGGCGTCAATACGCCGTTTTTTGCAAAGCTGAGTGATCGACTCGCCGTCGATGGTCACCGCATTTTCCGCATCAACTTCAATGCCGGTGACACCGTTTACTGGGGTCAGCGCAAGGCATGGACGTTTCGCGAGCGAATCGAATCGCTGCCCGAATTCCTGAATGAAAAGATGCGCGAATGCGATGCCACCGATATTTTATTGTTCGGTGATCGCCGTCCGATTCACCTGCCGGCCATTGAAATTGCCCAGCAACGTGGCGTCCGCATTCACGTTTTTGAAGAAGGCTATTTTCGGCCCTATTGGGTCACGTTAGAGCGCAATGGTGTAAATGCCCATTCACTATTTCCGCGCGACACCGCATGGATCAAAAACGTCGCCCCGTCACTGCCCGATTACGGCGATGGCGATGGCAATAGCAAGCCGTTTTCATCCTCGCTGCGTACGCGCGCCCTGCACGATATGGCTTATCACTTATCAAACATAGCGAACCCGCTCATGTTTCCGCACTACCGCACTCATCGGCCCGTCATCTCGGGGTTGGAGTATGCGGGCTGGGGCCAGCGGTTTGCGAAAATGCCGTTTTACGAGCGGCGGGATCGAATCATGATCGCGCGTTTGATGACTGGCGGCACCCCGTTTTATCTGCTGCCGCTTCAGCTAGACAGCGACACCCAAATTCGTGATCATTCGCCGTTCGACGATATGCAAGACGTTATTCGCCTGGCCGTGGCGTCGTTCGCGCGACATGCGCCCGCTAACACACGTCTGGTAATTAAAAATCATCCACTCGATACCGGTTTTGTAAACTATCCTCGTCTAATCAAAAAACTTGAAATCGAATTCGACTGTGAGAACAGAATTGATTATCTGGAAAGTGGCGATCTGGAAGCCCTGCTGCCAAGCGCGCGCGGCTTGGTGACGGTGAATAGCACGGTCGGTTTATCCTCGCTCAGCCATGGTTGCCCTACCATTGCGTTGAGTAATCCGCTATATAACCTTGCAGACCTAACTTTTGCCGGAACCCTTGACCAATTCTGGCGCGGCGGCACGCCACCAGATTCGGTATTTTTTAAGCAATTTCGAAACACGTTGATTCATACCACGCAAGTTAACGGTGGATTTTATTCCGCATCAGGTATCGCGCTGGCCGTCACAAACAGCGCACGTATTCTGGAATCTGCGCGCTCTCCGCTAGAGGCGCTGCAATGAAATCACCAAAAACGATTTTAATCACCGGCGCGACCGGCGGTATCGGCGGCGCGCTGGCCGTGGCCTACGCCGCAAGCGGCATTAGTTTATTTTTGCAAGGCCGCGATGCCTCAAAACTGG
>JANYGV010000138.1 GCA_025359285.1 Burkholderiales bacterium | reverse complement strand
TACGACGGCAGCGAGCGCGAGCCGCTGATTCTGCCGGCGAAATTTCCGAACTTGCTGGTTAATGGCTCTGGTGGTATTGCCGTAGGCATGGCGACTAATATTCCACCACACAATTTGAACGATGTATGCGACGCCTGCTTGGCTGTGCTCGACAATCCGCAAATTGATATCGAAGCGCTGATTGATATTGTCAGAGCGCCTGATTTCCCCACGGCGGGCATTATTTACGGCACCGACGGCGTACGCGACGGTTATCGCACGGGTCGTGGCCGCGTCATCATGCGCGCACGCACGCACTTTGAGCCGCTGGAAAAAGGCAGCCGTCAGGCCATCATTATTGATGAGCTTCCGTATCAGGTTAATAAAGCCAACTTGCTGATCAAAATCGGCGAACTGGTGCGCGATAAAAAGCTCGAAGGCGTATCGGATTTGCGTGATGAATCCGATAAATCCGGCATGCGTGCTGTGATTGAATTAAAGCGCGGCGAAGTGCCTGAAGTGGTGCTGAACAACCTCTACAAAATGACGCAAATGCAGGACACGTTTGGCATGAATATGGTCGCGATTTGCGACGGTCAGCCAAAATTGTTGACGCTGAAACAATTCCTGGAATTCTTTCTGCGCCATCGTCGTGAAGTCGTCACCCGTCGCACCGTATTTGAGCTGCGCAAAGCACGTGATCGCGGCCATATTCTCGAAGGTTTGGCGGTTGCATTGTCGAATGTGGACGAGATTGTTGAGCTGATTAAATCCGCGCAAACACCGGCTGAGGCCAAAGTAAAGCTGATGGGCAAAGTGTGGCGCTCAAAGCTGGTGGAGGAAATGCTGGCGCGAACCGCCGCGGATGCGGGCGTTGAAGCGTATCGCCCAGAAGGTTTGGCGAAGGAGTTCGGCCTGCACAACAATGGCTATCGTTTGTCTGATGTGCAAGCGCAGCGCATTCTTGAAATGCAATTGCAGCGCTTGACCGGCCTTGAGCAAGACAAGATTGTGGCCGAGTATAAAGAGGTGATGGATCGGATTACGGATCTACTCGATATTCTGTCAAAGCCAGAGCGTGTCAGCGCGATTATTGCGGAAGAATTAACCGCGATTAAAGAAAAGTTTGGTGACAAACGTAGATCGGAAATCGTCATCAACGGCCAACAGATGTCGATGGAGGATTTGATCGCGAAAGAAGAAGTGATCGTCACCATGTCGCACACCGGCTACATCAAGTATCAGCCGGTAGATGACTATCGCGCGCAGAAGCGCGGGGGCCGCGGCAAGCAGGCCACTTCGATGAAAGAAGATGATTTCATCGAGACATTGTTCATCGCCAACACCCACGATTACGTGCTTTGTTTCTCGAATAAAGGCCGGGTATATTGGGTAAAAGTGTATGAAATTCCGCAAGGTTCACGCGGCGCGCGTGGCAAGCCGATTGTGAATTTGTTGCAGATGCAGGCGGACGAAAAAATCAGCGCGGTGTTGCCCGTCAAAGCATTCGTCGAAGACAAATTTGTGTTCTTCGCGACTTCGGAAGGCGTGGTCAAGAAAACCGCGTTGTCTGATTTCAGCAACCCACGCAAGGCCGGCATCATCGCGATTGCCTTGGACGAAGGCGATAACCTGATCGGCGTCGCATTGACGGACGGTAAGTATGACGTGATGTTGTTCTCGAACGAGGGCAAAGCGGTGCGCTTCGAAGAATCCGACGTGCGCTCGATGGGCCGTGATACGCGTGGTGTGCGCGGGATGAATTTGAGTAAAGGCGGCAAAGTTATTTCGATGCTGGTCGCAGAAAATGAAGAAGATTCGGTGCTGACCGCCACCGAAAAAGGCTATGGCAAACGTACCGCGATTTCCGAATACACGCGCCACGGCCGCGGCACGCAGGGCATGATCGCGATCCAGACTTCCGCGCGTAACGGCAAAGTGGTAGCGGCGGTGCTGGTGCGGCCAGAAGACGAAATCATGATGATTACCACCGGTGGTGTTTTGATCCGCACCAAAGTAAAACAAATCCGGGAAATGGGCCGCTCGACGCAAGGTGTAACGTTGATTAATTTGGATGAAGGATCGAAATTATCCGGCTTGCAAAAAGTGGTTGAATCTGACGAAGAGGAAAGCACATGAAAGCAATTAAAACTGTTTTAGCAGTGGCAGCGGTATGTACAAGCGCATTCGTTTTTGCTCAGGCACCGGCGGTGTCCCCCACGCCTGCCGTGGTGGTAACGCCAGAGCAAAAGGCGGCGGTAAAAGAGCTGCTTAACGTGATGAACTTCAAAAAAATGATGTCGCAGATGGCGGGTGCGATGGCGCAAAACATGCCGCAGATGATGGATCAGATGGTGGCTGCCAGCGACACGTCGATGACGGCGGAGCAAAAGGCGGAAGCGCGAAAGTTGACAGCGAAGTCGAGCGAAAGAATGACTAAATCGATGATCGATATTTATAACGATCCGCAAATTGTTCAGGGCATGGAAGACATCATGGCGCGCGCATACGGCAGCAACTTTGCGCTCGATGAAATAACCGCCATCACCGCGTTTTACAGCAGCCCAGCGGGCAAGAAAATGTTAGCCACGCAGCCACAAATCATGCAGCAGGCCATGCCAGAAATGATGACGCTAATTACACCGCGCATGCAGGTGTTGATGGGCAATATGGCGAAGGAGATTGCTGAGCAGGCTAAAGAGCAAGGCAGAACGACCGCCTCACCTGCAAATAAATAAGCGGGTTAGATATACCGTTGGTTTGGCGTCTAGTGTCAACCTGAAAAAAGCGTTTCACTGAGTCAAAAACAGCATCCATCCGAGAGGGTTGATGCTGTTTTTTCGGGTGTTTCGCCAAATTTGCAGTAATTCGTGTGCTGTAATATCAACCCCAGATGAAAACATCTATTCGCAAATTCCATAATCTTGAGATTCCGGTTGTCTCTGGACAAATACGACTCAATTTTTAAACGCACCTTGGCAAAAATCCGTGATGCGGTTTATTTTTATCCATTCACAACGTTTGCTCGGCCAGAAGCCGTTGCGAAAATCGAGGATGAAAACATCAAAAACAAGTCTGTCAGGAAATCATTGATCGTAAAAAGCTAAAACGTTAGTAATAAAAAAATATCGCGATTGATGACTGCGCCAGGTGTGACACTTAACAGCGGGTCGCAATTTTTCACGATTCCCGAAATTGAAAACCTATAACCCACTCGTCAAAAAATCATAATGCGTGCTTATAATTTTTCCGCCGGTCCCGCCGCACTTCCCACCGAAGTCTTGCAACAAGCGCAAGCCGAATTGCTCGATTTTAAAGACACCGGCATGTCGGTGATGGAAATGAGTCATCGTGGCGGCGTGTTTATGGAGGTTGCGAGGGAAGCAGAGCGCGATTTTCGTGAGTTATTAAACGTCCCCGCGAATTACAAAGTATTGTTTTTACAAGGCGGCGGCAAGGGCGAATTTTCCCTTGTGCCGTTGAACTTGTTACGCGGTAAATCCCGCGCCGATTATGTGAACACTGGGCTATGGTCCAGTGGCGCGATTAAAGAGGCGGGCAAATATTGCGAAGCTGCGACAATTGCCTCATCGGACGATAAAAAATTTACCTATGTGCCCCCGCAAGATGCCTGGAAACCCAATAAGGACGCGGCGTTTCGGCACATTTGTACGAATGAAACGGTGCACGGCGTGGAGTATTTTTGGACGCCTGAAATTGATGACGATGTGCCGCTCGTCGCCGATATGTCATCGCATATTTTGTCGCGACCGATGGATGTTTCCAAGTACGGTTGCATCTACGCGGGTGCGCAAAAAAATATCGGACCGTCTGGATTGACGATCGTGATTGTGCGTGAAGATTTGCTGGGTCACGCGCATCCGTTGACGCCATCAGTGTTCGATTACACCCAACAAGCGGCGAACGATTGGATGCTGAACACGCCACCGACCTTCGCGGTTTATTTGGCGGGGCTGACATTTAAATGGCTGAAAGCACAGGGCGGCTTGAGTGCGATAGAAACCAAAAATATCGCCAAAGCAAAATTGCTTTACGACTGTATCGACAACTCTGGCGGATTTTATCGAAACGAAGTGGCAGTAGAAAATCGCTCGCGCATGAATGTGCCATTTTTTTTGCGCGATGAATCGTTGAACGCGAAATTTCTGGAAACGTCACTTGCCGCAAATCTGGCGGGTTTGAAGGGCCACAAAGCCATTGGCGGTATGCGCGCATCGGTTTATAACGCGATCTCGTTCGAAGCAGTCGAAGCGCTAACGCAATTCATGCGTGAGTTTCAGCAGCGCAACGGCTAAACTGAAGTCTTGAAGTTTTGTCGGCCATAACGATTCGCATCCTACATTCCATGACTAACGATCTCTCGCAACTCCGCACCGAAATCGATGCCCTCGATGGCGATATTTTGAAGTTGCTCAATGCCCGCGCGTCTCTCGCGCGCAAAGTCGGTTCGCTAAAAATTGGTCAAGCCTATCGCCCGGAGCGCGAGGCGGAGGTGCTGCGGCGAATCAAATCGATTAACGAAGGCCCGCTGCCGGATGAAGTGGCGGCGCGCTTATTTCGCGAAATTATGTCGGCTTGTTTGGCGTTGGAACGACCCATCACCGTCGCGTATTTAGGGCCGCAGGGCACGTTTAGCGAGCGCGCCGTCATCAAACATTTTGGCGAAGGCGCGGATGCACAGCCGACGGCCAGCATTGATGAAGTTTATCGCGCAGTGGAATCTGGTGCGGCCGATTTTGGCGTGGTGCCGGTGGAAAATTCGACTGAAGGCGCGGTAGGACGCTCGCTCGATCTGATGCCGCAAACGCCGCTGAAAATTTGCGGCGAAGTGTTGATCCGCATCCATCATCATTTAATGGCCACTGCTGTCGTCGAAATGGCTGCAATTCAGCGGGTTTTTTCGCATGGCCAGTCGCTTGCGCAGTGTCACGAATGGCTCAATGCAAACCTGCCGCACGCCGAACGCGTGGCGGTTTCGTCGAATGCGGAAGCCGCGCGCAGAGCCGCGCTTGAGCCATTTTCGGCTGCGGTGGCCGGTGAAATGGCGGCCTCGCATTACAAGCTCGCCATTCTCGCGTCAAACATCGAGGATGAACCCAATAACACTACGCGCTTTTTGGTGCTCGGCAGCTATGAGCCAAAACAATCAGGCTTCGATAAAACTTCCCTCGTGCTGTCGGCCACCAACCGTGCTGGAGCGGTATATGAAATGCTCACCCCATTCGCACAGCGCGGCGTGTCGATGAGCAAATTTGAATCACGACCATCGAAAGTGGCACTATGGGATTATTTATTTTTTGTCGATATTGAAGGCCATTTGGCGGATGCGAACGTGGCCGATGCGCTGGTTGAAATCAAGAAAATTGCGGGCTATGTGAAAGTGCTTGGGTCTTATCCAACGGCAGTTTTATAAAATATTTTGTGAAAGTAGCAGCATGAATCTCTCTGATCTCGCCCCGCACTACATCCGCGACATCGCACCCTACCAGCCGGGTAAACCAACCTCTGAGCTTGCGCGTGAGCTGGGTTTAAATGAAGTCGATATTGTGAAACTGGCGTCGAATGAAAACCCGCTCGGTGTGAGCCCAAAAGCACTCGCGGCGATACAAAAAGCGCTGCCGGAATTAGCACTCTATCCGGATGGAAATGGCTTTGAATTGAAGGCCACCATTAGCAAAAGTCGTGGTGTGGCGACGGCGCAGATTGTGCTCGGTAATGGCTCAAACGATATTTTGGAACTCGCCGCGCGGACCTTCCTGGTACCCGGTGATGCGGCGGTTTATTCGCAGCATGCGTTTGCGGTCTACCCGCTCGCCGTGAAAGCCGTCGGTGGCCTTGGCATTGAAGTGCCTGCGGTTAATTTTGGTCATGATCTGGAGGCGATGCTTGTGGTGATTACGGACAAAACAAAATTGGTATTTGTTGCCAATCCGAATAATCCGACAGGCACCTTTATTGACGCCGCGCGCATGCACGATTTCTTGTCGAAAGTGCCGCGTGGTGTAATTGTCGTTCTCGATGAAGCGTATACAGAATATCTGCCGCGTGAGCTGCGCAATAAAACAGAACACTGGCTTGCCGAGTTTCCAAACTTGATTATTTCGCGCACTTTTTCGAAAGCGTATGGACTCGCCGGATTACGCGTCGGTTACGGGCTGGCGCACCCTGATGTGATTCAATTGTTCAACCGCGTTCGTCAGCCATTCAACGTCAACCAGCTCGCGCAAGTCGCGGCCGCTGCTGCGCTCGATGATGATGAATTCATTCAGGCGAGCTTTGACACCAACACGCGCGGCATGACGCAAATAACCGCTGCGTTCAAAAAAATGGGCCTGGAATTTATTCCGTCGTTTGGTAATTTTGTCTGCGTGAAAGTAGGCGATGCAGGGCCAATATTTCAGGAGCTGTTGAAGCAAGGCGTGATCGTGCGACCCGTGGCCAGCTATGGCATGCCTGAATATTTGCGTGTCTCGATTGGGACTGAAAGCCAAAACGCGCGCTTCCTTGAGGCGCTGACGTTGGCTCTGGGCCGATAATGTTTCTTTACGCCCGCCTCGGTGAAACTCTAGGATCGGCGGGCGTTTCAAAGCACTATGCCCCAAACACTAAGTGGGAAGCGGTGTTTGAAGCAGAGAGCCTCAAGATGCCCGCCAATATTAGCTCACAGGCCGATGTGGCTTCAAGAATAGTGGCGCATGATTAAATTCAAACGCCTTGTCGTGATCGGCGTTGGGCTGATCGGCGGCTCATTTGCATTGGCGTTAAAACGCGCGGCAATCGTGGATGAAGTCATTGGCGTTGATCGCAGTGATGCGGCGCTGAATGACGCGTTGCGGCTTAAGGTGATTGATCGCGCGCACTCAATTTCAGACGCGCCTGATTTTAATGAGATTGCTGATTTGGTTTTGCTGGCAGTTCCAGTTGGTCAAATGGCGGCGACGCTGGCGCTACTTGAGCCCCGCCTGGGCGCGAATACCATCGTCATGGATTGCGGTAGCACTAAGCAGGATGTGATCGGTGTGGCGTATGAAAAATTAGGCAAAAAAATCTCGCAATTCGTGCCGGCGCATCCAATCGCAGGACGCGAAACATCAGGCGTGACCTCCGCCGATGCAACGCTATTTGAGGGCAAAAATGTGGTGCTCACGCCGCTCGCCGAAAACACGGCGGACACTATTGCCCGCGCTGAGGACACCTGGCGCGCTTGCGGCGCGAAGGTGGTGTCGATGACCGCATCCGCGCACGACGCGGTGTTTGCCGCGGTGAGCCATTTGCCGCACATGCTGGCCTTCGCATTAGTCGATGAATTCGCCGCGCGCCCGAATGCGAAATCGCTTTTTTCTTTCGCGGCATCCGGCTTTCGTGATTTCACGCGAATTGCCGGATCGAGCCCTGAAATGTGGCGCGATATTGCGCTCAATAATCGTGAAGCCTTGCTCACCGAAATGGATGCCTACCTTGCCAAGACCCAGCATTTGCGCGCCTTGATCGCCAATGCGGACGCAGCCGAATTGAGCGCGTTGATGGCGCGATCGCGTGATGCAAGAGCGCAATGGCTGGCGGGCGATCTTGATGGTTTTCGCGATGAATCGGCGTGAATACTGGCTTGAATAAAAATCCAATATGTCAAAACTTGAATCGATAAATATCGGCCCGCTTACTCAAGCGCAGGGCACGGTCATCCTGCCAGGCTCAAAAAGTATTTCGAATCGCACGCTGCTGTTAGCCGCGATGTGTGAGGGCGACACCATCGTGCGCAATCTGCTGAAATCGGACGACACCGACGTGATGCTGGCTGCATTCAGTAAGCTCGGCATTGTTGCCAAGGCAATTGCCAGCTCGCGGGGGGCTGATGATTATTGCGTGACCGGCGGTGGCGGCGTTTTTCCTAATAGCCGCGCAGATTTATTTTTAGGCAATGCCGGAACCGCGTTTCGTCCACTCACTGCCGCGCTCGCGTTTCAGTCTGGTCATTACAAATTATCCGGTGTGGCGCGCATGCATGAGCGGCCGATTGGCGATCTGGTGGACGCCTTGAATAGTATCGGGGCGCAAATTAAATGCGCGCAGAATCCCGGCTTTCCCCCGTTGGAAATTTTGCCGTTCCAGGCCTCCGGCGTGGCTCGTGTGAAAGTGCGCGGCGATGTATCGAGCCAATTTCTCACCGCGCTATTGATGGCGCTGCCGTTGCTGAAAAAGCAGGTGACAGTGGAAGTGGTAGGCGAGTTAATTTCGAAACCATATATTGATATCACGCT
>JANYGV010000063.1 GCA_025359285.1 Burkholderiales bacterium | reverse complement strand
AACCGCCTTGGCAAAGGCCGCTTGATCGGCGATCAAATGATCCGCTGCCAGTACCAGCATAATCGCATCGTCGCCATGCACTTTTTGTACTTGCAATGCCGCCGCGGCAATGGCAGGCGCGGTATTGCGGCCAAACGGCTCTAATACAAACGATGTCGCGCGTTTTACCTTGTTGACTTCGCGATATTCGTCCTCTGTTTTGAAAAATAATTCACGATTCGTGACTGTCATGACTTCGACCACGCCGTCAAGCATCGCGCCGCGCAAAAAAGCTTTTTGCAGCAGGCTTTCGCCATCGGCTAATCGAATAAATGGTTTGGGATGAAGCTCGCGCGACACGGGCCACAGGCGTGAGCCCGCCCCGCCGCACAAAATGGTGGGCACTAATTTCATTTGGAGGGCCAATTCAGGCGTTGTTTTAGAGGAATATTCATCGACAGCTCTTAATAATACTATGAGGGGTAGGCCGGTCAAAATTGTGTCGCTGATTTGCGTCACGACATTGGAGGCAGGATCTTCGCGTCAACCCCGTACACGTGTAGGACTCGCCAGTAGGAATTGCGAAGCAGTTTCAACCAAAGTCTAGCATTGACGGATGTCTTGGAATACTTTTGCTCCGAAATAGCCGTGGATAAAGGAGTTTGTGCATGACGTAAACGTCCAGCACGCGATTTATCGAAAGAGCGTTCGCAACGCTATTGTTAAATCAAATCGGCCAGATCAAATGCCCACGACCATTTGGCGAATATTTCGCCTTGGCGGCGGGTAACTTTGTTCGCGGGGTCAATGCTTCGCGACTGGGTGACGCCGACATAAATGTTGGTTCCCAAGCCGCGCCGATGGCCGTATACGATTGAAGCGATTTCATTTTTTTCAAACGGGCTGACGGTGTTTTTATACAACGCGGTATTGCGACGAACGCCGTTGTATTGGGCGATCAGGCGCAGCGTGTCACGCGCTGAAAAATGATAAATAGACTTCAACTGTACTGCGCGTTCTTGCAGAATCTGCTTAGAGCCCGCGAGATTAGGCTCAATCGAATTAATCACCGAGTTATCGATGCGTGGTTCAATTTCCCAGCGATCGCTGATACGGATCGTTCCGTTCAAGGCAAGCGAATAGCCGCGGCCAACGCGATTGTTGGCGACGTCGCCACGATCACCGATAGATGATTCAATAAAAAAATTGGTGAGTATCCGCCCAGGGTTCGACTCTATATTGAAATAGAACTGATCCAGCTTTAGTGGCACTCCTTCAGGCTGATAACGCGCTGAATTGTTTGGGCGCAACGCCACAAAAATTCCTGTATTGCGTGGTAGCGAGATATAAACCGCAGGATTGATATATCGCTCCAGCACCCGCCCATCGGCATCTTCTTTTCGGCCAATATTGAGCTGCGGTGAAATTTCATTAAACGGGCCAACGTCCCGAATTTTGTAGGCGAAATTTTGATAGGCGTAGCCGTAACCCGATTGGGAGAAAAAGCCGTTGTCGGCGCGAAAGCCCAGCCCCACATGTTCAACACCGCCAGAAAAATTCCAGCGCACGCCGCCGTAGCTATAGTCGAGCAGTACCGCGTCATCATTTTTCGGCGTCCCCGGTGCGATCAAATCGGCATTACGCTCATCGCGCGTGGCGCTGGCCAATACCTGTCCGCGTAGCCGCCATTCACCGGCAGGCCGCCACACAAAATCTGCACCGCCGACACGGTTGTACATCGGCTTTCTGCCGCCCGCGTTGTCGTAGGTGCGGTCACTCACCAAACCGCCAAAGGACCAATTGCCAAAATCCAAACGCCCCCGACCAATCGTGGCCTGCGACTTTGAATCCTGAGCAGCGGTCTGGGTGGTCAACGGGCCCGGTAACAAGATCAGGCCTTTGCCATCATCGCGCGTCGTGAGAAAAATGAAATCAGTGCCATCCGTGCGCTGAGTCAGACGCGCGCCCCATGCAGGATCAGTGATTGAGCGCGTGTAAATGGCGTTAAATGGTGATGAAAGTATATCGGCACCTTCCAAAAAGAAAGGCCGTTTTTCGGGAAAGAACAGCGCAAATTGCGCATTGGATGCAAGCTGTGGAGTATCCAGTTCGACCTGCGAAAAATCAGGATTGATCGTCGCGTCAAACACTAGATCGGCGCGCGGTCGAAACTTCACGTCCGCACTTACGATGAAATCGCTTTTGCCTCGCTGGCCGGCACCGTTCGTCTTATCGTTGGCGCGGCGGAACGTTAGTTGTGGCGTAACGGTCAGCTCGCGACCGTGCGGTAATTCTTTCATGCCACTGAGCGTTTGCGCATAGCACATGAAGCAATTTTGATCGCGCGGAATCTGCGCGTTGGTGAAACCATAA
>JANYGV010000051.1 GCA_025359285.1 Burkholderiales bacterium | reverse complement strand
GCTGGCGCTGGCCCGATTGTCGAGTTTTAAATTGCTGTCGATCCCCGCAGCAGGATTTGTCAATTTAATTCGCGCCGTGCCGTTCATCATGGCCATTTTCTGGTTCTACTTTTTGACCCCGATGCTGGTTGAAAAATTGACTGGCAAACAGGGCGAAGCGGTCGGCCCGTTTACCTCGGCCATCGTCGCGTTCATCATGGTAGAGGCCGCTTATTATTCAGAAATTATTCGCGCGGGCATTCAGTCAGTGCCTCGCGGGCAGCCGTGGGCCGCGTATGCGCTGGGCATGAATTACTGGCAGGCAATGGGCGTGGTGGTGTTGCCGCAAGCGTTTCGCAATATGATCCCGATTATGCTAACGCAGGCGATTATTCTGTTTCAGGATACGTCGCTCGTTTATGTTGTTGGCCTGAAAGATTTCCTCGGTGCGGCTAGCAAAGCGGGGCAATTAACCGGTCGCTTGATTGAGCTTTATGTGTTCGTGGCGGTGGTATTTTTAATTATTTGTTTTAGCGCCTCCCGGCTGGTGAAATACCTGCAAGCCCGCATGGAGCCTGGCGCTCGCTAGTGCTGTTTAACAATCTGCAATGCGCTAACCGACACTAAAAAGGGTACAAATATGAGCATGATCGAAATCAAGAACGTCAGCAAATGGTATGGAGAAAAGCAAGTATTAGTCGATTGCACAACCCAGGTTGAAAAAGGTGAAGTTGTCGTCGTCTGCGGCCCATCTGGATCGGGAAAATCGACCCTGATCAAAACCGTGAACGGGCTTGAGCCATTCCAAAAGGGTGAAATCCACGTGGACGGCATTTCAGTGGGCGGTAAAAATTCCGACCTCGCGAAATTGCGTTCCCGCGTAGGCATGGTGTTCCAGAACTTTGAGCTGTTCCCGCATATGAGCGTGACAAAAAATTTATGCATCCCGCAAATGAAGGTATTGGGGCGCTCAGAAGAAGAGGCGCGCACCAAAGGCCTGAAACTGTTGGACCGCGTGGGCTTGATTGAACACAAAGATAAATATCCTGCGCAGCTGTCGGGTGGCCAGCAGCAGCGCGTGGCGATTGCACGGGCGCTGGCGATGGAGCCGATCGCAATGTTGTTTGACGAACCCACTTCTGCGTTGGATCCCGAAATGATCAACGAGGTGCTGGACGTGATGGTGGAACTCGCGAAAGAAGGCATGACCATGATGTGTGTGACGCATGAAATGGGCTTCGCGAAAAAAGTCGCGAACCGCATCATCTTCATGGAAAAAGGCGGCACCATTTTGGAAGACTGCACCAAGGACGATTTCTTTGGTTCTCCGCGCAAGCAACGCACGCAAGATTTCTTATCCAAGATCTTGCACAACTAACCTGGCAATCAATAGTGCATTCTGCGGCGCAAATTTTCTACCGCGACAACATAAGCGGAGTGATCCAATTGATCGCTCCGTTTTTACGTCTGCCGAACATTGGTCGCGCCAAATTGATCACATTACGCTACTGCGATGGACAACTTTTCGCATCAATCTTGGTTCCGATACATAATTAGCACCATGAATAAAATTCTTGCAGCCACTATAGGCGTTGCCACCATTGTTTTCGGCACATGGCAACTTCTCAAACCGCCTGTGGCAAGCGCGGCCAGTGTAGACATCACTGACATCGCAGCAAAAAATACAGCGGGTTCCAGCGCGTCTGCATCCGCCTCAGCGGTATCAAATTCAAGCTCGCCTACTGCATGGCTGGGTTCGCCAAAAGTGTCGCATGCTGTCACCCCACCTAGTAGCGCGCTCGCCCGTGAATTTGAGCACGCCAGACAGCTCAAACCATTTTATGATCGATACGCGGCCACCCCCGACGTTGCCAGCGCAGAATTAAAATATTTTGCCGCGTCAGCGATCGAAACATGTGCGGGTCGCGGGCGCGGCCCGGCGTCTAATTTTGGAAACGCGGGCAGCTCCCGCTTGACGGATGCTGATCGCGCAAAATTTGAAACCAAGCTAAAAGATAACGATCCCGCCAATGCCCAGCGGATGGCGGCGTTTGAACGCGTTAATCAAATCTGTGAAGGCTTCCAGTCGCCTAATTTAACCGCCGCCGCCGCCTCAAAACTGTTTCGCGAGGCGGCCGCAGCGGGCAATCCTGTCGCACGCGTTGCCGTGGCGGCAGAAGACTATCGTGAACAATCGCGCGCGGCACGTGGCGTTGGAGAACGGCGCCTGTCGGAAGAGCAAGTGACATCGGTGCGCGAGGGCCTCGCCACCGCCGACCCATTCGCAATCCAACGCGCAGGCACCCTGCTGTCGTGGGCTTCAACACAGTTAACAGATCGCGGCATTGGCCCCAATAACCGACCGTTTATCGTGCGCGACTTAGCCCCGGCATGGACGTTAGCGGCTTGTGATCGTGGTGGCAATTGCGGCGCGGATGCATACCGCGTACCCAATGGCTGCGCGCCGCCTGGAGCGTGTGGGTACGTCGGCCTTGAAACCGATATGCAATACAACGCGCTACCGCCCAATGCCTATGCCACAGCACAGCAACATCGATCAATGATTCTGGACGCGATACAGCAGGGACGATGGGGCTGGGTGGGCATTGCGGAGGGCTCGGGTCGCACCGTGGCCATCGCACCGCAAATCGCGGGTCGACCTGCCACCTACAGCGCACCCTCATCAACCGGCCGACCTAGCTAGTTCGACAGTCGCTAGACAAAATTACGATATTTACAACAGTCAAGATATGGCACATTGGTTTCGCATGGACGGAAGCACCGTTTTTCTGAGTCTTCACGCACAGCCCGGCGCGCGCTTGGGCAAGGATGGCACCAGCATTCAGGGGCTGCACGGTGACGCACTCAAAATTCGGGTGGCTGCACTGCCCGTGGATGGGCGAGCAAATGAGGAAATCATGCGGTTTCTGGCCGAGAAGTTTGATGTGCCATTGAAAAGTATCAGCATTCTGGGTGGCGCATCATCACGATTAAAGCGGTTTCAAATTGTCGGCAGCCGGATTCGCGCCGAGAGCTTGCTGGACGCGGTTAGTCCGGCTCAATCGTAGCCCAGAGCACCGATGCCCACCATCGAAATAAAGCATCCGCTGGTCAAACACAAGATCGGCCTGATGCGCCAATTTGATATCAGCACCAAAAGTTTTCGTGAGCTGACGGCCGAAATTGGCCAGCTTTTAGCCTATGAAGCCTGCGCCGACTTTCCTTTGGAGACCATTACCATTCAAGGCTGGAACGGCCCCGTCGAAATTCAGCAAATCAGCGGTAAAAAAGTCACTCTCGTGCCGATTTTGCGCGCCGGACTCGGCATGCTTGATGGCGTATTGAACGTGATCCCGAGCGCTAAAGTGAGCGTAGTGGGTATCGCCCGCAATCACAATACGCTGCAACCTGAGCCCTACTTCGAACGGTTTGTCGG
>JANYGV010000382.1 GCA_025359285.1 Burkholderiales bacterium | reverse complement strand
CATCGCGGCCTCGACCTGCACGCGATTCCGAGCCATTTTTTCCGCTTCTGGTTATGGTTAACAACGGGTATGGTGACCAAGGAATGGGTCGCGATTCACCGTAAACATCACGCCAAATGCGAAACTGCCGAAGACCCCCACAGTCCCATGCATTACGGCATCAAAAAAGTATTGACCGAAGGCGCTGAGCTTTATCGTACAGAATCCAAAAATCTGGAGACGCTCGAAAAATACAGTCATGGTGTGCCCAACGACTGGATCGAGCGCAACGTTTATGAACGTTATTCGTGGCAAGGCGCTGGCCTGATGTTAATCACCAATCTGGTGTTATTCGGCCCACTTGGCGCGACCATCTGGGCTGCGCAGATGGCGTGGATTCCGATTCATGCCGCTGGCGTGATCAACGGCATTGGCCACTATTGGGGCTATCGTCATTACACCGTCAACGACACCAGCACCAACATTACGCCGCTCGCGTTTTGGATCGGTGGCGAAGAGCTGCATAACAATCATCACGCGTTCCCGACCTCGGCACGTTTCTCTATGCGCTGGTATGAATTCGATCTGGGCTGGTTGTACATTCGCGCGCTGGAAACCATGGGGCTGGCGAAAGTTAAAAAAGTCGCGCCAAAACCAAAGTTCAATTTAAACAAAGCGGTTTGCGATATTGAAACTGTGCAATCGGTGATTGCGCACCGATTCGAAATCACCACCGGCTATGCGCGCTCATTGAAGGCCACCTGCCGCGATGAAATCCGTCGCCTGCGCGCAGATGGCAAGGCCTTCAGCGGTATGCGCTCCAGCCGCGGTTATAACCGGTTCAAAGAGTGGATGATCGCCGACCGCAACACCTTGGCGGTTGAGCATCAACAACACCTTGAGGCGGCCTTGGGCAGCAGCAGCGTGCTCGAAAAAGTCTATGCCTTCAAAAAAGAATTGATGGCGACGTGGGAACGCTCAACGGTGTCCAAAGAAGAATTGGTCGCGAATCTGGAAGACTGGTGTAAACGTGCCGAGGCATCCGGCATTTTGGCGCTGCAGCAGTTCTCGCGGAAACTGCGCGCTTACGCGTAACCATTTAAACGCTAGCATTGGTGCGGCGTTCCAAGGTATTTTGCTCGGAATACCGCAGAGATATTGAGGTTTCAAAGTGGTGTAAACAGATTTAATACAAAGCTGTAAAAACAAAAAACCCGCTCAATGGCGGGTTTTTTTATAAGAACTTTGCGGAGTAAGAGTCGATTTACTTTAACTTGGTTTCTATTTCAGCTTAGTTTCTTTGTACATTACGTGCTTCCGAGCTTTAGGATCAAATTTCATGATCTCCATTTTCTCGGGCATGGTGCGTTTGTTTTTGCTGGTGGTGTAGAAATGACCGGTACCAGCGGTGGATTCGAGTTTAATTTTATCGCGCATGATTTTTCCTTTGGGCTTGTCTTGGTGGGCTTAGACTGCGACGCCTTGAGCGCGCAAATCGGCCAAGACAATGTCGATGCCTTTTTTGTCGATGGTGCGAAGCCCGGCGTTGGTCAAGCGCAAACGCACCCAACGGTTCTCGGATTCAACCCAGAAGCGGCGATTCTGCAGGTTAGGCAAGAAGCGACGTTTGGTTTTATTGTTGGCGTGAGAAACGTTATTTCCCACCATTGGGCCCTTGCCCGTTACCTGGCAAACACGTGCCATAAAGCACCTCATTTAAACGTTGATAAAGCGCCTCATCGTAGGATAAAGCGCGGACCGAGAAAACCGATTCCATTGATTCTTGTATGTTTTTGTTTCTGCTCGATTGCGTTTATGAAATTCTTAATTGAATGCTCAAAACACAACTTTAGCCCGAAATTATAACCAAAACCAAGCACTTAGCGCAAGATGTTTGTGGTTTTGCCGCTGCGGGGAAGGCTCCTGCTGCGGGTTTAACCCATCATTCCCTGCTCTGCAAACGAAAGCGAGGCGCCCGGTGCCACGATAAAATGATCGAGTACGCGCACGTCGATCAACGCTAAAGCTTCGGCGAGAGTCTTGGTCAAAGCACGATCCGCCTGGCTGGGATTGGGTTCGCCGGACGGATGATTATGTGCAAAAATCACCGACGCCGCATTATTTGCAAGTGCTAACTTTACGATTTCACGAGGATAGACGCTGGTCTGCGTTAATGTGCCGCGAAAAATTTCTTCTACCTTGATCACCCGGTTTTGGCTGGTGAGGAAAACCGCTACAAAGACTTCATGCGGCAAGCGTGCCAGTGTCAGCTTTAAATAATCTCGCACAGATTTAGGCGATGCGAGTGCATCCGTCAGCTTGATATCCTCCGCCAGTGCACGTCTGGCCATTTCAAGCACGGCTTGAAGCTGGACATATTTTGCCTGGCCCATGCCATGGACGGCGCACAGATCAGCCTCACTGGCCGCGAAAAGCCCGTTCAAACTCCCAAACTGGGCGACCAGATCACGCGCCAGATCCACCGCACTTTTGCCTTTCACCCCCACCCGCAGGAAAATCGCCACCAACTCAGCATCAGAAAGCGCTGCCGCCCCCTGTTTTAATAATCGTTCACGGGGACGCTCGTCTTCGGGCCACTCGGTTATCGACATATTGATCTGGTCATATTTTTTGTGCGGTCGTGGATGGTTATATAAGCGGTGAAACAGGTGGCAAACCAAGTAATGAACAGCAAGCGAAACGCCCAACGAGCACGCAATATTTGGGCATTTGTAGACTATTGGAGTCTAACTGTGTTGCGCATACGTTAGAATTCACTCCATGCCTAGCCTTGATCAACCCATCGCACCAACACCGCCAACCGGTGTGTCTCTAACCGGTGCATCCCTAGCATCTCCGCTTGTATCGAACTCGGCGAATAACGCAATGACATCCGCTGAGCGCTCAATTTTGCTGGGCATCACCGGTGGCGTGGCAGCTTATAAATCTGCCGAGTTGACGCGTTTGCTCAAAAAATCGGGTTTCGATGTGCAAGTTGTCATGACTGATGCGGCGACTAAGTTTATCACCGCGACCACATTGCAGGCGCTTTCCGGCAAGCGGGTATTTACCGACTTGTGGGACGACGAAATCCCCAACGGCATGGCGCATATCGAGCTGTCACGATATGCGGATGCCATTCTGATCGCGCCAGCCACTGCCGATTTTATTGCCAAGCTCGCCAGTGGTCATTGCAACGATTTGCTGTCGACACTTTGCATCGCGCGCAACGCCAGCGCCTGTCCGCTGGTGCTGGCACCCGCGATGAATCGTGAAATGTGGGAAAACCCGGCCACCCAGCGAAACGTGGCTCGCCTGCTGGCCGACGGCGTCATTATTCTGGGCCCCGATGCAGGCGAGCAAGCCTGTGGTGAAACAGGCTTGGGCAGAATGTTGGAGCCTACGGTCCTGCAGGCGGAGATTGAAGCAATTTTTGCGTCAAAAGCCTTACCGAAACCACTTGCAGGCATCACAGCACTAGTCACTGCGGGGCCGACTTTTGAAGCGATTGATCCGGTTAGAGGCATTACCAATTCCAGCTCAGGCAAAATGGGCTATGCCGTGGCTGAAGCGTTACGCGATGCTGGTGCTATCGTCACTATCGTGACCGGGCCGACAGCTCTCACCCTGCCGAATAATATTAATGCAATCCAAGTCAACACAGCTTCAGAGATGTTAGATGCTGTAATGGACAAAATAAGCGAAGTTAAGCTATTTTTTGCAATCGCTGCGGTGGCCGACTACACGCCGGTGACGACATATTCACAAAAAATGAAAAAGTCAGGCAATAGTTTGACGTTAGACCTTCAGTCCACGGTCGATATTTTAGCAACCGTAGCGGCACTCCCCGCCGCGCCTTTCTGCATCGGCTTTGCCGCAGAAAGCGAGAACGTCGTCGAATATGCACGTAAAAAACGTCAAAGCAAGGGTATTCCGGTTATTGTCGCCAACTTGGCGACAGAAGCCATCGGCGCAAACGACAATCAGGTCACGATTATCGATGACGCAGGCGAACATCCGATCCCCAAAGCCAGCAAGCTGAAAATCGCACACGATATTGTTGCGCATGTTGCTAAGCTGTTTTTGAGCCAAGCTGCTAGCCATGGATCGGCAGGAAGCACGGCTGACAGCGCAACTAATCCTACGGCAGCGTCGCCGATAACCACGCCAATCGAACCCACCAAACTACCGCGAGCTCTCAATGCATAAGCTGGACGTCAAAATTTTGGATGTTCGCCTTCACGACCAACTTCCTCAATATGCAACACACGGCTCAGCCGGACTGGATTTGCGCGCCTGCATTGATTCAACCATGACGCTAAGGCCGGGCGAAACTAATCTGGTGCCCTCAGGAATCGCCATCCACATTGCGGATTTCGGCTATGCGGCATTGGTTCTGCCGCGTTCTGGTTTGGGCCATAAACACGGTATTGTGCTAGGCAATTTGGTGGGACTAATTGATTCGGATTATCAGGGCCAGATTTTTGTATCGGTCTGGAATCGTGGCCACACTGAATTCACGATGCAGCCTATGGAGCGGATTGCACAGCTCATCGTGGTACCGGTCGCTCAAGTCGAATTCAATATAGTTGAAGCGTTTTCGGCATCTGTGCGTGGCGAGGGTGGATTTGGCAGTACCGGTAAAAAGTAATTTATGGGCTAGGTTGAAAAATTAGCTCTTTGAAATCTGATTCATAAGGCTAGCTAGTTCACTTGCACGATTCAAAATTTACAGCAATCGATGTATTTCAAAATCTCATACGGCGAGCGCATCATGACCAAAACGTTAGTTCGAGCCACATTTGCCACGTTACTCCTCAGCCTATTTGCGCTGCACCACCTCGCTCACGCACAAAAATCCGGCGACGAAAAACCACAAACAGGTCTCCCCAAAATCACGCTTTACGCGGGCGGACAGACCATTCACGCAGACGTTGCCGCGACTGAGGCAACACGCCAAGTAGGGCTCATGTTTCGCAAGCAAATGGGCAAGAACGACGGCATGATGTTTGTATTCCCGCAGCTCGCTTACCATGCCATGTGGATGAAAAATACCTTGATCCCGCTGAGCGTCGCTTACATGGATGACAATGGAAAGATTCTCAGCATCCACGAAATGGAGCCACAAACCGAAATTCCTCATCAAGCCGCCGGGCCTGCGCGCTTCGCGCTGGAGATGAACGCCGCCTGGTTTAGCACCCATAAGGTTAATGTCGGCGACACCATAAAAGGCTTGAATAAAGCGCCCAAATCAGACTAACCCGAGCGCTGCTTGAACCCGCCGCAGGCTATGCCCTACGCGATGTAAATTTACTGATTTCTAACACCACACATCAAGCTGCACACCACCAACGAAGCTCGATCAACCCACGCAAAAACGTCGCGAAATACCTTAAGGGATAACAATGAAAAACAACCCCACTCAAGCCACACACACCGCCACGGCAACCAAGGCCACCAACACCGCGCTCGCAATCCTTTTTTTCGGTGCGGCGATGGTACGACCCGCGTTGGCGCAAGTGGCCGCCGACAACAATACCGCCAATAAATCATCGGGTGCCACATTGCGATATGTGGGTGGCGACACACGCGTGGGAGTCGGCTTTGATAGCGAACTCAACGGGCGCGCCGAAATTTTTCAAGTGCTGCAAAGCGCGGCAGATTCCGCCACGCTCGCCGAAGCATGGGCGGCACGTCACGCGGGCGGCTTAAAACTTTCGCGCAATTGGCTCGGCTCTGAAACCAGTGTTAGTAAGGTTTTCATTGCGGCTGATCAGGGCGAAAACAGTGTGCGCAAGCTCACGCTAGGCGGCGGTCAAGAATACCAAAACTGGTATTGGACTACTTATTTAAGCAAAGGCTTGACGGGCGCGCGCCTCACCGATAGCGCCACAGTTGTCGGCACCCGCACAATAACCGGTGCCGATGCGGGCCGTCCTTTCGAGCAGGATGTCACCACCACTACCGTCACCAATGTATTCCAGCGCCCGTATGAGTGGGGCGTCGGCGCACGTATTGGCCATTTTTATGAAGCCAAATTGTTACGTTTAACGGCCGGCCTTGATTACGATACGGGCAAATATTCGAATCACCAAACCACCGCATCGCTGGTGGGTGAAAAATTTTTTGAAGGCAGCGGCATCTCGCTCGCACTGTCCGTCGAGATTAATCGCCGCAACGGACAATTCGTAACCGACCGCAGCGACAGCCGCGGCATGGCAACAGTACGTTATGAATTTGGCGCGCCGCCATCCAATTTCCGCCTGAGCAAAATTACCCGAACCGTGATGTCGACCGAGCGGGTGCCTGATCCCAACTGGAAAGCGCCAGACGTGATCACCGCAAGCCAGAACGATCCCGCTAAGGGCGCGATTGCAGGCGCGCAAGCCACATTAGTAAACGCGGTGCCCGCCGCAAAAGATGCACAAGAAACCTATTTCGACCTCGGCGGATCAGAACTCAAACCCAAAGCCATCAAGGAACTTGACGAATTGATGACGCGGATCGAGGGTGCCAAACCATACGCATCCATCAAGGTGGACGTGACCGGGCACACCTGCCCTACCGGGTCTGATCGCAATAACTTCCCGCTGTCGCAACGTCGCGCAGATGCGGTGAAAAAATATCTGGTCTCAAAAGGCCTCGCAGCAGACGTTATTACCACGGTGGGTAAAGCCGGGAAAGGCGATTCAAAGTACCCAGAAGGCAAAGGCTTGGGCTTCCGTCATCGCCGCGCGGATACAGACGTTGTGATCTCCAAAGCGGTTCCGAACCTACCGGCTAATGCAGTTGCGCCGAGCACACCCGCGCCCGCACTTAATCTCACCAAGGCACCCGCTACCGCGCCGATGATTGATCGTCAGATATCGCGCGAGATAATTGAGGATGCGCCTAACCCATGGAAAGATCGTGCACTGCGTAATTCGGTCCCGCACAAAACCAGCGTGGATGTGTATCGATTTACACAAACCTCCGCCGCCGATACGCTAAGCACCAGGCGCTTTCTGAATCGTCCGCCAATAGCCGCAAACGACAGCGTTACCGCGGCATGCGGCGCGGTCTCGACCTTTAACGTGCTCGCCAACGACACTGATGCAGACGGTGATGCGTTGACTATTACCGGCGTGTCAAACCCCGGCAAAGGCAGCGCGGTCATTGCAAGCAATAAAATCGCCTACACGCCCAACCCAGCCAGCTGTAGCGCGGGTGCCGACACCTTCACTTACACGATCATCGATGGCAAAGGCGGCACCGCAACCGCAACCGTTAATGTCGTCTTGCAGGCACCTGCCGCAAATGATCCGCCGATTGCGGTAGATGACAGCTTCACCGTCGCCTGCGGTGCTTCGGCCACCTTAAATGTGCTGGCCAATGATCGCGATCCAAATGGTGACCCGCTACGCATCACGTCCATTACCTCACCGCAACAAGGCTCCCGCGTATCGATTGCCGCCGACGGCAAGAGCCTGCTGTTGGCGCCCGCCATACTCTGCTTCAGCACCGATACTTTCACCTACACGATCAGCGACGGGCGCGGTGGCGTGGCAACCGCAAAAGTAACCTTGATCGACCCATAAACCAAGGCTTCATGGGTATCAAAAAAGCCGCCGGGTGAAAACCCGGCGGCTTTTTTATAGTGGCTGTGAGTTGCTTACTAACGTTACTTTAAATCAGTTTGCGTTGGCTACCCTGGCAGGTTTTGACATTAGCTTGACCAAGCCGACTACCGCCAGAACGGGAATGGCAATAAATATTGCAAACGGTAAAAACACCAACAACAAAGCGAACAAGACCGCCACAATCGATGCCACTGCCGCAAGGGCCAGCGCGCCCGCCACCATCACGCCCGTTCCGGCCAAAACGACCGCCACCAGGATCGCAGTGAGTATCAACACCGGAATCGCAATCGCCCAGCCGAGCGCTGAGTCAGAAATATCATCATCAAACCAGACCAGCGTGCCAGGGTCAACCGCGCCGGCGAGCCAGGTTGACAGCGCAACCGCCGCCACCACAACAGCGACCAATACGACCACTCCCAAAATGAATTTGCGGCTTAATGATGTTGCACCCATGTTCTGCTCCCTTGTTGTTGATGATGTGTTGATAACGGGATTCTGGCGCAGACCGGCGATAACTAAAAGTCAAGGGCGATGAAATGCAGAATTTGTGGGGCAAAGTGAAACATTAGCATCGGCGGGCGATTACAAGCAAAAATGTCCTATTCACCGCGTCCACATTGGTTGGTCGGTCACGTAAGCCTTACTGAGCTCAAGGCTTCGCCGGAACCACTTTTTTCGCAGGCGGTTTTTTAACCGGGTCACTGGTCGGCGCTGAGGTTGTTGACGCCGGCACATTCGGCTGCGAACCCAGGATCATGGTGGCGAAAAGCTCTTTAAGCGTTGCTTGGCTGCCGCAGTTTTCCATCGTTCTGCCGAGGTTACGATCCAGCGCGAGCAGCCGGTCAGCGGGCGTGGGATGGGTCGAATAGAGCAGACTCAGGCCGCTTCGTTCGGCGCTGATATCTTGCAAGGTTTGTATGACCGTCGGCAATCCATAGGGGTCATATCCGGCGCGGGTAGCAAGCACCATGCCATGCGGTCAGCCTGATATCCTTCGTCGCGATCAAGTGACAACAAAATCATGGATTTCGCCTCGCCAAGGCCAATCTTTATGACCTCGTTGCCCAAGGCCCCGGTTTTTGCATTGGCATCCACGACCGCTTCGCCAATTGCAAAAAGCGCGTTGCCCTTCCATTTTTTCTGACATGCCTTTAGCTGATGTTTTTGCACCACATGCGCGACCTCATGTGCTAACGCGCCTGCCAATTCGGCCTCGGAACGCATTCTAAAAAGTAATCCTGTTGTGATGTATATCTGGCCGCCGGGAGCCGCGCCGGCGTTGGCGAGTGGCGATTCCAGCACCGCAAAACGCCATGGCAAATTCGGCCGCTCTGAGCGCGATGCAATCACGTGGCCCACTTGGTTGACGTAACGTTGGATACGATCAATGTCGTATAGCGGTGCAGCACCCAAAATGCCCGACATGAGCTGCTCGCCCAGCAAAATTTCTTCCGCTTCTGAAAACTCCTTGAATGCGTCTGCGCCTGATTTTGCGATGGAAGCAATAGTATCGACACTGGGAATCATGCCGCCAATGCCGCTTCTGCCGCTGGGCAAATTATTCAGCGCGGGCATGCCAGCACAGCCCACGATGACGATAACAACCGCACCCAGAAGCAGTATGGAAAAGAGTTTGCTCATTTCTTTTCTCCCCGGTTGTTGTTGCCGCCGGTCGCGCCAGTGACGTTGGTCTGGTTAGCCGCGTTTGCGTCATCAATCGCATCCTGCGCAAGATAGGCGACCCGGCGGAAAGCCAAACGACCTTGCGTGGCGAAGCGGTCTGCATCACCTTGGCTGGCTCGAAAACGTTTCAGCTTTTCAAACTCGGCGGGATTCAACTGCGCACGCTCGACGTCTTCACGGGAGAAACCGCGAATACCGACCGTAGCGCTCTGGCCGCGGGTGTTGCTGCGCGAATTACCCGACAGCAGACGGTTAAAACTCGTGAAGAAACCGCCGGAGGATTCAGTCTCCACCACGATCGCGCCGCCGCGCAGATGCATCATACGCACCCAGCCGACGTCGTTGCTTTTGTCTATCTTCACGCGGCTCCACGCACCGCGTCGTTCCAGAATGTGGGTAGGCGATTTTTCGGCCAACACGCGAATAAGTGTCGCCGAATCGTTAGGCGCCTGACGCAGCTCGGTCTGGCGATTGGTGAGGCTGGTTTCATCGGAGTAGGCTGATGGCTGCACAAATGCAACAGCGGGTATGCCCAACAACGTGAACCAACCATGACGGAAAATTTTCATGCGCACCGCCTCCCAAAAGCCGATTCTTATTTGATTAACGTCCCACATCAGGCGCGCGATGCCCATCCCATCAATAGGGTATTTAGTGCAGTTGCCTTTTGGTGGTGTTTTGTTCAATCCTTGCGCGACGCTGATGTGGACTTAGTGCAGCCGCCATTACAGTCTGCGCGAGCCTTAAATCCCCAATCGCTTCCAGATCGTTGACGGCAGGCCCGCCTGATTGAGCGTATAGAAATGCAAGCCTGGCGCGCCACCGGCCAATAATTTTTCGCACATATCGGTCACTACATCGAGTCCAAACGCGCGAATGGAGGCGGTGTCGTCGCCAAAGCTTTCCATCTTGCGGCGAATCCAGCGCGGGATTTCAGTACCGCAGGCGTCCGAAAAACGCGCCAATTGCGAGAAGCTGCCGATGGGCATCACACCGGGCACAATCGGGATATCAATGCCTCTAGCTTCTATTTGCTCCACGAAATGAAAATAGGCATCGGCGGTGTAGAAATATTGCGTCATCGCAGAGTTCGCGCCCGCCTCCACTTTTTCGCAAAAGCGGCGTAAATCCTCCTGCGGGCTGCGTGCCTGCGGGTGATATTCAGGATAAGCCGCGACTTCAATCATGAAGTGATCACCATGCTCGCTGCGAATAAATTTCACTAGGTCGCTGGCATGACCGAGCTCGCCCGCGACCGCCATACCGGACGGCAGATCGCCGCGCAATGCGACGATATGTTGAATGCCGCACGCTTTGTATTGATTCAAGATGTCGCGGATGCTGCTGCGGGTTGAACCGATACATGAAAGATGAGGTGCGGCCTCGTAGCCTTCCGATTGAATCTCCAGCACCGTGGAAAGCGTGCCGTCTTGAGTGGAGCCGCCCGCGCCAAATGTGACCGAGAAAAACGCGGGCTTGAGCTGGGCGAGCTGAACCCGGGTCTCGCGTAGTTTGGCGATACCTTCGGGTGTTTTAGGCGGGAAAAATTCGAAACTAAATTTTTTCTCAAAATCTTTTTGCATGACCGTTTCCTAGCGTGCGCACAAAATGCCGTTGCCCCAATAAAAACGCCGGCAGTCTCATCGACGACCGGCGTGATTTTAATAGGTGAAACTGTTAATAAAATTAATAACGGTAGGTGTCGCCTTTATACGGACCTTGCGTCGACACATTGATGTAAGCAGCCTGCTCTTCGCTCAACTGGGTCAATTGCGCATTCAGTTTTGTCAGCTGCAAGCGTGCGACTTTTTCATCAAGATGCTTCGGCAGGGTGTAAACGCCGATGGGGTATTTCGCGGTATTGCCGAACAATTCCATTTGCGCAATTACCTGATTCGCGAATGACGATGCCATTACATAGCTTGGATGGCCCGTGCCGCAGCCCAGATTGACCAAGCGACCTTTGGCCAACAATGTAATTTTCTTTCCGTCCGGGAAAATCACGTGATCGACTTGCGGCTTGATTTCTTCCCACTTACATTTCTGCTCAATCGTGGCGACATCAATCTCGTTATCAAAGTGACCGATATTACAGACGATCGCTTCGTTTTTCATTTTTGCCATGTGATCGAATGTGATGATGTGGTAATTGCCGGTGGCAGTCACAAAAATATCAGCCTTGTCCGCCGCGTAATCCATGGTCACCACGCGATAGCCTTCCATCGCGGCTTGCAACGCGCAAATCGGATCGATCTCGGTCACCCACACTTGGGCAGACAAGGCGCGCAATGCTTGGGCCGAGCCCTTGCCCACGTCACCATAACCCGCCACCACGGCGACCTTGCCCGCAATCATGACGTCGGTGGCGCGCTTGATCGCATCAACCAACGATTCACGGCAGCCATACAAATTATCAAATTTTGATTTGGTAACGGAATCGTTCACGTTGATGGCCGGGAACGCCAGTTTGCCGTCTTTGTGCATCTGGTACAAACGCATCACGCCTGTGGTCGTTTCTTCGGTCACACCTTTGATTTTGGCCAGGCGTGTCGAATACCATGTGGGGTCTTTTTGCAGTTTTGCTTTAATTGATGCAAACAAAATGCGTTCTTCCTCGGCACCTGGATTAGCCAATACCGACAAATCTTTTTCAGCACGCGTGCCGATGTGCAGCAGCAGAGTTGCATCGCCGCCGTCGTCTAAAATCATGTTCGTATAGCCACCATCGTGCCATTCGAAAATGCGATGCGTGAAATCCCAATATTCTTCGAGTGACTCGCCTTTGTAGGCGAATACGGGCGTGCCCGCTTCGGCAATCGCGGCAGCGGCATGATCTTGCGTCGAGTAAATATTGCACGAAGCCCAGCGAATTTCCGCGCCCAGCGCTTCGAGGGTTTGAATCAGCACGGCGGTTTGAATTGTCATGTGCAGCGAGCCGGTAATGCGTGCGCCTTTGAGCGGCTGCGCGGATGCGAATTCATCGCGAATCATCGTCAAACCGGGCATCTCGGTTTCGGCGATTTTAATTTCTTTGCGGCCCCAATCGGCCAGATTCAGGTCAGCAACGTAGTAATCGTTATTGATGAGATTTTTAGGTTTCAGAATTGCGTTCATAGTGGTGTCCTTAAACATTTGCCGCAGGATAGCGGGAGTCAAACTAACGGTGCCTTGATCGGTAATCTGCGGACGAAAAAAAGCGCCCGCAATCGTTCAAGATTGCGGGCGCCGTTGTGATCTTGTCGAGCCTGGTGACACCTTAATCGCTATGAAGGTGTAATCGCAACGCCCCTCGACTTTTTAAGTATAAACGAATTGGACTTTATTTGCTCGGCTCGATGCGGATGCCGGTGTCGCCGTCTGCGTTGGCATCAAATCAAGCGTATCTTTCACCATCAAAGATGCCAAAATCAAATCTTCTCGATCCAACGACGCAAATTCATCGAGTCGCTCAATCGCATATTCGCGATCCGCTACCAGCGTTGATAAATCCAGATCAGCACCGGCTTTTCGAGAGCTGATTTTAAGGTGGGCAAGCAGTTTTAATTGTTCTTGATCCAATTGATTCTCCCCGTCGGTGATATGTCGTCCATCCGAGGCACTGCGGGCATTAATTTGACGAACGATATACGCTAAATCTTTGATCGGACGTTACTGTTTGTGTGCCCTCTATAGACCGGCTTGGGATGGGTCACAAGGCATGACATCTCAAGTGACAAAAGATAACAAAATTCAATAAAAAAGCGCGATCACGTTGATCGCGCTTTTTATAGGTGTTTACTGCAATTAACTGACCGCTACACGTTCACAGGCTCGCGAATATTGGCCACACCCTTTAGCCCGGCTGCCTCACGAAGCGCCGCCACTTTGTCCGTGCGCTCCCATGAAAACTCCGGCTCTTCGCGGCCAAAGTGGCCATAGGCGGCGGTCTTCTGGTAGATCGGTTTCAACAAATCCAGCATCTGCACGATGCCTTTCGGGCGCAGGTCAAAATGCGCAGCCACGATCTTCGCAATTTCATCGTCCGAAACAACGCCGGTGCCTTCGGTATAAACCGTGATGTTCATCGGCTTGGCTACGCCAATCGCGTATGCCACCTGAATCTGGCACTGACGTGCCAATCCGGCAGCGACAATGTTCTTCGCCACATAACGCGCTGCATACGCCGCAGAACGATCCACCTTCGAAGGATCCTTGCCCGAGAACGCGCCACCGCCATGGGGGCAAGCGCCGCCGTAGGTATCGACAATAATTTTGCGCCCCGTCAGCCCGCAATCGCCCTGCGGTCCGCCCACCACAAAGCGGCCGGTGGGGTTTACCAAGTAGCGCGTTTCTTGCAACCACGCTTTGGGCAATACTGGTTTGATAATCATTTCGACCACGGCTTCATGAATGTCTTTTTGCGACATCTCCGGAGAATGCTGGGTAGAGAGCACCACGGTGTCGACCGAATGCGGCTTACCATCCACATAGCGCATCGTCACTTGTGATTTTGCATCCGGGCGCAGCCACGGCAAACGACCATCTTTGCGCAATTCTGACTGGCGCTGCACCAAACGATGCGCGAAGTGAATCGGCGCGGGCATCAAGACCGACGTTTCATCGCATGCATAACCAAACATCAAGCCTTGATCGCCCGCGCCCTGATCGAGATTGTTGTCCTGAGCATTGTCCACACCTTGCGCGATATCCGGGCTTTGTTTGTCGTAGCAAACCATCACCGCGCAGCCGCGGTAATCGATACCGTAATCGGTATTATCGTAACCAATACGCTTGATGGTATCGCGTGCGACACCGATGTAATCGACATTGGCGGTGGTGGTGATTTCACCGGCAAGCACCACCAGACCGGTGTTGCACAGCGTCTCTGCCGCCACGCGTGAACGCGGGTCTTGGGCTAAAATTGCGTCCAGGATGGCGTCTGAAACTTGGTCCGCTACTTTGTCTGGATGGCCTTCCGAAACCGATTCGGAAGTAAATAAATAGTCGTTCATTTGGGTATCCCCACAGTCGTTAAAAAGTGTTACATAGCCATGAATATTAGCAGAATCCTGAATCCCAACCAATGCCCGATATTTATGACGGCCATAAATTGTGAGCCTGCCGCAACGTCCCGCCACCCATCAGCGACGCAATCAACGGCACGTTCACGTCCCTTGCTTTTTGCTGCGATTGTTGCTGCGGTTATTGTTGCGGTTGTTGCTGCCATCTTAGCTGCGCCATCCGTACTGCCATCCGCTCGATTTTGGCCGCGCTAAGAATATTTTTTTTCCGCGCAGTCGGCGCGCTGCCGCTGCGCATCAATCACGCGCTGGGCGCATGTCTCGGCTGGTTGGCCTGGTGCCTGTCGCCGCGCTATCGCCGCATCACGCGCGAAAATATTGCGCAATTTTTAACCGCCACGGGCGGTACTCAAACAACACTGAACGCCGTAGTTGCCGCGCAGGGTCGCGGGGTGAGCGAGCTTGCAATAGCTTGGACAGCACCGATCGAAACTTTGTATTCGCTGGTGCGTGAATGCGACGGCTGGGAACATGTCGCCGCCGCAAAATCCGCCGGACAAGCCATTATTTTTGTTACCCCGCATTTGGGCTGCTACGACATTGGCGGACGCTATCTCGAAAGCCGCATTCCCGTGGTCGCGCTGTATCAAAGCCCCAAGCAAGCATGGCTTGAGCCACTCATGCAGGCGGGGCGCGTGCGCGGTGGCGGCTCGACGGCCAAAGCCGATGCATCAGGTGTTCGCATCCTGCTCAAAACACTAAAGCACGGCGGCAATATTGTCATGCTGCCAGATCAGGTTCCGGCTCCTCAGGGTGGGAAAGCAGACGGGGTGTGGGCAAACTTTTTTGCGCGCCCGGCGTACACCATGACGCTACTGCCGCGACTGGCGGAAACAACTCAGGCGACGGTGTTGTTTTTTTTCGCTGAACGGCTTAGCCAAGGCCGCGGTTATAAGATGCATATATTGCCCCTGACGGAACCCTTTTCAACAGACAAAAATATTGCGGCACGACAAACCAATGCGATGGTAGAAAAGCTGATTTTGATGTGTCCTCAACAGTATTTGTGGGGCTACAATCGATATAAACATCCTGCCGGCGCGCCGCTTCCCCCGGCCACATCAGGCGATGTGACGCAGGCGATGTGACGCAAATCATGCACAATGAATAATATCAAATATCAAAAATCTAACTCCCGCATTGGCGGGCCTCAACAGCCATTTTTCCTCTATCAAGCCCGTCGATACTGGGCCTTGCCCAGATGAGAATAGCCCTGTTCATTCTCTGGTGCATGCGCTGGCTGCCGCTCTCCGCCGTGCGGGCGATCGGTAATTTTTTGGGCCGTTTGCTGTTTCACTGGGGCCGTCGACGCGTCACGTTAATAAATCTGGCGAAGTGTTTTCCACACAAAACCGATGCTGAACGCGAGGCCATTGGCCGAGGTGTATTCGAGCATTTGTCGAGCGCCACGCTGGATCTTGGCAGGCTTTGGTATGCCCCGGTTGATGACGCGATTTCACACGTAAAACTGATCGACAAACACTTTATGGACGAGTGGCGCGGGAGGGTCCCGGTGATCGTGCTGGCGCCCCATTTCGTCGGCCTTGATATCGGCGGCGCGCGGTTTTCGTACGAATATCCTGAAGCGTTTTCGATGTATTCGGAACAAAAAAGCCACGTATTCGATCGGGCTCTGCGCCGCGCTCGTTTACGCTTTGGCAAGCCGCTTCTGGTCACTCGAAGTCAGGGGCTACGTCCCGTACTCAAGGCACTCAAAGAAAAGAAACCGTTTTATTATTTGCCTGATATGGATTTTGGCGCAAAAGATGCTGCGTTCGTCGATTTTTTTGGGATCAAAACGGCCACCGTTACCGCGCTTTCACGCCTATGTGAAATTAGCGGCGCGAAGGTGATACCGCTCATCACCAAACAAACTGAATATGGCTATGAAGCACGATTTTACTCGGCTTGGGACGACTATCCCACCGACGACGCGGCCGCCGATGCCCGACGCATGAACGCGTTTTTGGAAGAACGTATTTTGGAAATGCCCGATCAATATTTTTGGGTACACAAACGATTTAAAACGAGGCCACCGGGTGAGGTAAGTTTTTATGACGAGGCCTAGCATCAGCGCGGCGTTTAGCTTGAAATAGGCTGAAGATGCCCGCCAATATTGGCGTTTATAAAATTAGTCAGCACAAAGTGTGCGAAACATTTAGGGCCAATGCGATCAAGCGCACCGACTCAATTTGATACACCGCGTGACGGATTAACCAGAGGCGGTAGAATCTTAAACCTACATTATTCCGAAAGCCGTTCATGGCCTTCTTTCATGTTTTTATTCGCGGCGAACATTTTTTGATTGA
>JANYGV010000378.1 GCA_025359285.1 Burkholderiales bacterium | reverse complement strand
GCGGCATACAGCCAATGCAGTTTTGAAGCAGGCGGGGTTACCAAAACAATTTTAGGCGCATCTGTAAACACACTTCTCACCCCGCGCAATGCGCACTACACCAACGCTCTTAACGCGTTCCCGCCCTCAGGCACCGGCGTTTTCGCCACATTCATCACCATCGCCAGCAGGCCGTAATAGCCGCACAAGGCCGTCAAGTCGATTACACCGCGTTCGCCAAATAGGGCGAGCATGTTCGCGTAACTTGCATCCGACACTACATGATTCACATGCAGCTCGGTGCAAAAATCGTAAACAATTTCTTCTTCTGCGGTCATCGCGGCGGGGCGACGACCTTCTGAAATCGCGTTAATCGTATCGAGGGCGACACCCACTTCCGCCGCAATTTTTGAATGCACATGCCACTCAAAACCTTGGCCCCACCAACGCGCCACAATCAAAATCACGAACTCGGATAATCGCGGCGGCAAAGCGGAGGAATAGCGTAAATATTCGCCGGTTTTCTGCACTCGCCGCATCAGCTCAGGCGACCGCAGCAACGGCACAAATGGCCCAAACACCGCGCCACGCGGGCCGCTTGCGAGTTCAGCACCTGCGCTGCGCTGCTCATCGGTGAGCTCAGACTCAGCAATTGGTGGCATACGATCTTGCATCGCTTACTCTCCCGCTTTGATTTTGTTTTCTTTGATGACCTTGGCCCAGCGATCAATTTCAATATCCAAAAATTTGCCTAATTCATCCGGCTTGGACGCCACAATTTCCATCCCTTGCGCAATCAAACGATCGCGCACGGCAGGTTCACTCAATACTTTTGTCAACGCCGCATTCATCGCTGAAATGATGGCGGGCGGGGTTTTGGCGGGCGCGAAAACGCCCCACCAGGCGACGGATTCATAGCTTGGAAAACCTTGCTCGGCCATCGTTTTTACGTCAGGATATTTGGCAATTCGCTTAGCAGAAGTGACTGCCAGGGGCACCAGATTTTTTCCATCAACCTGCGGGCTAATCAGAAACACCGTGCCTGCAATCAGCGGGACATGTCCTGCCACGGCGTCCTGCAAAGCCGGGCCACCGCCTTTGTACGGCACATGGGTCAGCTGAAAATTACCCTGATTTTGCAATTGCGTCAGCGCCAGATGGGCCAGACTGCCGGAGCCGATGCTGCCAAAGCCATATTTGCCCGGCTCCTTTTTTGCCGCGACCACGACATCCGAAAAACTTTTAAAACCAGTGGAAGGATGCGCCGCTACCATCATGGCAGAGCGCGAAATCAGCATTACCGGCAGCAGATCTTTTTTAGTGTCGTAGGAAAGATTCGGGATCAGGCTGGGATTCACGCCGTGGGTATCGAATACGACCGCAAAAGTGTATCCATCAGGTTCCGCTTTTGCGACGGCGGCGGTGCCAATTGAACCCGACGCGCCGCCTTTGTTGTCGACAATTACCGGCTGTCCCAGCAGCACTTGCAGGGGCTGCGAAATCACTCGCGCCACCTGATCGACCGAGCCACCCGGCGGGAATACGGCGACCAACTTGATTGGCTTCGCCGGCCACGCGGGCGATTGGGCTGACGCCACGTTAAAAAATGCAGCCAGCAATGGCAACATCAACATGACGGCAAGACGATCAAAGCGAAGCCTAAGTAAAAAATCGGGCAGCAAATGATGAGAAAAATTGAATATCAAATTGAGCAACGAGCGCGTAGCAATATTTTTCATGGGGGCTTGTCCGAAAGTGGTTATGGTTTGACCGATATTTTAACGACGGAGGCTGGACTGATACTTCACCGATAATAGCGGTTACGTTCGAATACAACATTGATCTATGCCGATTCCAGCCCAACTTAGTTTTACTGACCATCAATGACAATAATTAACCTGACCAGTGCCACAACGCTTGACCATTTGGTGCTGGGCACCGCTGATTTAAACCGCGGCAGCGCGTGGCTGGAACGCTTTCTCGGCGTCACATTAAGCGATGTCGGCACCCATCAGCGCATGGGCACACACAATCGGCTGTTATCGCTGGGGCCTGATTGCTATCTCGAATTAGTCGCGATTGATCCGCACGGCGCGGCACCGTTCATGCCGCGATGGTTTGGACTCGACACCATTGATGTGCAAGAACGCATCGCCCAAAAGCCACGCCTGCTCGGCTGGGTGGCGCGGACCAATGATATTGACGCGCTGGATAAAAAAACCGGCAGCGTGCTCGGTAGCGTTCATCAGATGGAACGCGGCGATTTCAGATGGCGGATCACGATTCCAGAAGATGGCTACCCGGTTGAAGGCGGTCTCGTGCCCACGCTGATTCAA
>JANYGV010000355.1 GCA_025359285.1 Burkholderiales bacterium | reverse complement strand
TGACCTCTGCCACGGCGGACGCGCTTGTTGATTCGCAGCTATTTTTCAAATGTGAAAATTTTCAGCGCATGGGCGCATTTAAATTTCGTGGTGCTTATAACGCGATTGCGCAATTTTCAGCCGAGCAACGTCGGGCGGGGGTGATTGCATTTTCGTCTGGTAATCATGCGCAAGGCATTGCATTGGCCGCGAGACTTTTGGGTGTTCCCGCGCTGATCGTCATGCCGCAGGATGCACCGGAAATGAAAATTAGTGCGACCCGCAGCTATGGCGCGGAGGTGGTTTTGTATGACCGCTACACCACAGATCGTGAAGCCGTCACGAAGGGCATTGCGGCGGAACGTGGCATGACGTTGATCCCTCCCTACGATCACCCGCACGTCATGGCGGGGCAGGGGACGGCTGCGAAAGAATTGATCGAAGACACGGCTGACGGTGGACCGCTGGATTTGCTGCTGGTTTGCTTGGGCGGTGGCGGACTGTTATCAGGCTGCGCGGTGGCGGCAAAGACGTTGAATCCGTCATGTGTGGTAGTAGGCGTTGAGCCCGAAGCCGGGAATGATGGTCAGCAAAGTTTTCGGCGCGGCGAAATTGTGCATATTGAAGTTCCAAAAACGATTGCTGACGGCGCACAAACGCAGCATCTTGGGGCACACACGTTTCCGGTGATTCAAGCGCTGGTCGACGACATTGTTACCGTGACGGATGCGCAGCTCATCGACGCGATGAAATTTGTAGCAAGCCGCATGAAAATGATTGTCGAGCCCACCGGCTGCTTGGCGATTGCGGCAGCGCTCTACGGCGCGGTGGACGTGAAAAATAAGCGCGTGGGTGTCATTGTTTCTGGCGGGAATGTAGACATCGTCAAATTTGCCGCGTTGGTCGGCTAAGCTGAACTTGAGCATAATGGTTTCCGGTGGCTGAGGCCATGGGATCAATAAACGCTAGCATTGGCGCGCCGTTCACGCCTAAATGTCGCCAGGATGCCCGTCGATATTAGGCTTTCATTTTCATATTCGAAAATACGTTCGTCGGACGTGCTGCGAGTGCTATGGAATTTCAAGTATTCTGTAGCTAACTAATATTTAAATTCCTAGGGGCATGTTTTGAAAAATTTTACTTTTTGCGCATTAACTATCGCAACGATGGCGACCGCCCACTTTGTCTCCTTACCCGCCGCGGCGCAACCTGCCACCCCCGCACCCGCAGCTGCGGCTGCTGCGTCGCCGGGTAGCGGCTCCACACGCGAAGATATTATTAAATCTCAGCTGAAATTTCAGACCGAATCGACCAAAAAATTAGCGCAAATGGCGGAACGTCTGGAGCAGATTAAAACCATTCAGAGCATGAACCAGCCCCAGCTGGAAGCGCTCAAAAAGCAGCTGCAAACCGACCTCGACAAGGCGAATAAAATTCTCACGGCAGCCGCCGCAGCCAGAGTTAGCGATAAAGCAATGGATGAGCTGGCGGTAACCCTTGAACGCTGGGTAAAAATGAGCACCAAAAGTCTCGCGATGGTGTCTAAATTGATAGATGCGCGCATTGCGGCGAGTGCCAAAAAACCTGCGTAGCATCGTCCACGTCAGATGGTGGCGCGATCCATGCGAATCGCACCTCATCTTTTATATGGCGTTCAAAGCGGGCTTCGGTTCGAAAGCCCGCTTAACCAATTATTCAAATCGATAGTTGGCATCACGCCAACACAGGTTCGCACGGCGCCTGTGCTTTAAAAACGACAGGTCACCGATTTGCCTCGGATTCAGAATGCTGAAAATAGTGAGCGATCATTTGAATTTTGACGGTATTGGCTTAGCCTCGGCTACATCTGGTCTGGATTTATATCGCAATATAATTCGGTTAGAATCGCATCACAAATCCGCATACAATCAGCGGTTCCACCTCCCAAAAGGAAAATAGTTTGAAGACAAATCTTAATGCGCTGGTACCACTGGCGATCGCCACCATCGCCATCTCAAGCGCGCTCACCGCAACATCGGCTGTGGCGCAAACTGCAACACCCAAGGCGCCCGCGCCGACGGTGGCTGCTGGAGCAGCTGCCGCGTCTGCCGCGCTCGTCATGCCGTCTGGAATTAGTCTGACCAATGCGGATAAATCGGTCTCGCCAAAATCTGACTTCTATCGCCATGTGAACGGTAAATGGTTGGACAACACCAATCTGCCTGCTGATAAGGCGTCATATGGTGCTTTTGATGAGTTGCATGACCGCACTGAGATGCGCTTGCGCGGCATTGTTGAGGGCGCAGCGAAAGATACCGCGGCGACCGGCGGCGTGCGCAAAATCGGCGATTTGTACACGAGCTTTATGGATGAAGCCTCGATTGAAGCAAACGGGCTAAAACCGCTGGCATCGGAATTCGCGCGAATCGAGGCGCTCAAAAGTAAGGCAGAAGTGGCGCAATTGATGGGTGCCTTGGCGCAGGAAATTGGCGGCGAAGAAGCGTCGTTGCCATTCGTGATGTTTGTGCATCAGGACAATCGTGACTCAACCCGCTACGTTGTCGATTTGCAGCAGGGCGGCATCGGCATGCCGGATCG